>JAAYAS010000308.1 GCA_012719255.1 Microbacteriaceae bacterium
CGAAGATCAACAACGACCTGCGCTGGATGGGCTCGGGCCCGAACACCGGTCTCGGCGAGCTGCGCATCCCCGACCTGCAGCCCGGCTCGTCGATCATGCCCGGCAAGGTGAACCCGGTCGTGCCGGAGGCCGTGCTCATGGTGTGCTCGACCGTCGTCGGCAACGACGCGGCGATCGCCTGGGCCGGTGCCTCGGGCTCGTTCGAGCTCAACGTGCAGATCCCGGTCATGGGCACGTCGCTGCTCGAGTCGATCCGCCTGCTCGGCAACGCCTCGAAGGTGTTCGCCGACAAGACCGTCGAGGGCCTCGAGGCGAACGAGGAGCGCGCCCGCGAGCTCGCCGAGTCGTCGCCGTCGATCGTCACCCCGCTCAACCGCGTCATCGGCTACGAGGCCGCCGCGAAGGTCGCGAAGCACGCCGTCGAGCACAAGATCACCGTCCGCCAGGCGGTCATCGACCTCGGCTTCGTCGAGCGCGGCGAGATCACCGAGGACGACCTCGACGCCCGCCTAGACGTGCTGAAGATGACCTCGCCGAACCTCTAGCGGTTCGCGGGCCGTTCGCCGTGCGCCGCTCGGGCGCCGGGGCGGCGTCAGCCGCGCGACTCGGCGATCTCGAGCGCGAGCGCGCGCACCTGCTCGGGCTCGTTCGAGCCGTAGACGACGTAGTGCGAGCCGTCGATCACCGTCGCCAGGCTGTAGCGGGTGTTGCCGGCCTCGTCGGGCGCGAGATCGGTGTGGTCGTACTCGTCCCACTGCACGCCGGCGAGCTCGATCGAGCCGGTCCGCGGGCGGTGGTCGACCTTCTGCAGCACCCAGGTGTCGTTCGCGTCGAGGCCCTGGCTCACCGCGACGAAGCCCTCCGGGCGCTCGTCGGCGTCGTAGATGACGAAGCCGACGTACCACTCGGTGACGCCGTCGGCGCTCGTGCGGATGTCGGCGCCGTTCGCCTTCCAGCCCTCGGGCATCGCGGGCGCCGCGAGCGGCTCGTCGTAGCCGTGCTGCGCCTGCGCGGCGACCTCGGCGTAGTCGATGTCGCGGATCACCGGCCGGTCGTCGCGGGGCACGATGAGCACGATCACGAGCACCGCGAGCAGGCACACGCCGAGCGCGGCGATGAGGTTCTGCACGGTCTGCCGGTGGCGGTGCTTGCGCGAGGTCTCGCGCATCCGCTCGGCGGTCTCCTCGGGTGTCTCGGGGCGGCCGAGGTCGGCCCGGATCGGCGCCTCCCGGCGGCTCACTCGGCGGCCTCGGCGTCGGCGCTCGAGCCGGCGCGGGCGCGGGCGGCCTCGAGGCGCTCGCGGGCGCCCTTGAGCCACTGCTCGCAGTGCGCGGCGAGGCGCTCGCCGCGCTCCCAGAGGGCGAGCGCGGTCTCGAGCGGCAGCGCGCCCTGCTCGAGCCGCTGCACGACGAGCGCGAGCTCGTCGCGGGCCTCCTCGAAGCTCAGCTCGGCGACGGGCCGCTCGGCGGCGGCGGGGGCATCGGCGGGGTTCGGCATGGTGGTCATTCTACGATCGCCTCGATTCGTCCATCGGTGACTCGGATGCTCAGGGTCGCGCCGGCCTCGGCCTCGCCGACGGCGGTGATCACGCGGGGCTCGGCGAGGTCGGTGCGCTCGACGATCGCGTAGCCGCGGCGCAGCGTGCCCTCGGGCGAGAGCGACACGAGCCGCTGCCGCAGCGCCTCGACGCGCTCGCCGGCGCGCTCGACGTGGCGCTGCGCGAGCTCCTCGCCGCGGGCGGCGAGGTGCACGAGGTCCTCGGCGTGGCGGTCGACGAGCCAGGCGGGGTCGGCGAGCGCCGGCCGCGAGCGCAGATTCTCGAGGTAGCGCGTCTCGTGCGTGATCTGGTCGGTGATGCGGCGCAGGATGCGGGCGCGCAGATCACCGACGAACTGGAGCTGCTCGGCGACGTCGGGCACGACCCGCTTCGCCGCGTCGGTCGGGGTCGAGGCGCGGAGGTCGGCGACCTCGTCGAGCAGCGGCCGGTCGGCCTCGTGGCCGATCGCGCTGACGAGCGGCGTGACCACCTCGGCGGCGGCGCGAACGAGCCGCTCGTCGCTGAAGGGGAGGAGGTGGAGGAAGTCGCCGCCGCCGCGCGCGACGATGATCACGTCGACCTCGGGGTCGGCGTCGAGCTCGCGCAGCGCGGCGACGACCTCGTCGACGGTGCGCTCGCCCTGCACGCGGGTGTGGATGGTGCGGAAGCGCACGGCCGGCCAGCGCAGCTCGGCGTTGCGGCGCACATCCTTCTCGGCGTCGGAGTCGCGGCCGGTGATGAGGCCGATGCGCTGGGGCAGCAGGGGCGGCCGCACCTTGCGGGCCGGGTCGAACAGCCCCTCCTCGGCGAGCCGGCGGCGCAGCCGCTCGAGCTCGGCGAGCAGGTTGCCGATGCCGGAGTGGCGCACGTCGTACACCTGCAGCGAGAGCGTGCCGCCCTTCACCCAGAAGTCGGGCTTCGCCTGCACGAGCACGCGGTCGCCCTGCTCGAAGGTCGCGTCGAGCTTCTGCACGACCGATCGCCAGACGGTGAGCGAGAGGTTCGCGTCCTGCTCGAGGTCGCGGAGCTTCGCGTAGACGTGGCCGCCGCGCTCGTTCCAGCTCGTGAGCTCGCCCTCGACCCAGACCGTGCCGAGCCGGCCGATGTAGTCGCGCATGATGTGCGACATCTCGGCGACCTGGAACGGCTGCTCGGGCGTCGTGGTGACGCGTCCCATCGGGCTCCCCTCAACAGGCGCTCCGAGCGGATGCGGGGCGCCGACGTACACTGGGCGGCGTGAACGAGTCGGTTGTCTCCCTGCCCATGCCGCGCATCGCGCGGCCCACGGTCGTGCTCGAGGATCGCCCGGTGGCGGGTGACAAGCGGGTGCTGCTCGCCGCCCCTCGAGGATACTGCGCCGGCGTCGACCGGGCCGTGGTGGCTGTGGACAAGGCGCTCGAGCGCTACGGCGCGCCGGTGTACGTGCGCAAGCAGATCGTGCACAACAAGCACGTCGTGAGCGAGCTCGAGCAGCGCGGCGCGATCTTCGTCGACGAGGTCGACGAGGTGCCCGAGGGCGCCCACCTCGTCTTCTCGGCGCACGGCGTCTCGCCGATGGTGAAGGAGGCCGCCGCCGAGCGGCAGCTGCAGACGATCGACGCCACCTGCCCGCTCGTGACGAAGGTGCACCGCGAGGCGAGCCGCTTCTCGAAGCAGGGCCGGCAGATCCTCCTCATCGGCCACGACGGCCACGAGGAGGTCGAGGGCACCGCCGGCCACGGCGGCGACCGCGTCACCATCGTGAACAACCCCGACGAGGCCGACACCGTCGTCGTCGACGACCCCGACAACGTCGTGTGGCTCTCGCAGACGACGCTCTCGGTCGACGAGACGATGGAGACGGTGAACCGCCTGCGCACGCGCTTCCCGAACCTCCAGAACCCTCCGAGCGACGACATCTGCTACGCGACGCAGAACCGCCAGGTCGCGATCAAGAAGGTCGCCGCCGAGGCCGACCTCGTCATCGTCGTCGGCTCGGCGAACTCGTCGAACTCGGTGCGCCTCGTCGAGGTCGCCCTCGACCACGGCGCGAAGGCCGCCTACCGCATCGACTACGCCGATGAGATCCAGCAGGAGTGGCTCGACGGCGTCGCCACCGTCGGCGTCACCTCCGGCGCCTCGGTGCCGGAGGTGCTCGTGCAGGACGTCGTCGAGGCGCTCGCGACCGCCGGCTACCGCGACGTCGCCGAGGTCGAGACCGCCGTCGAGGACCTCATGTTCTCGCTGCCGAAGGAGCTGCGCCGCGACCTCGCCGACTGCGACACCGGCGGCGCCGGCGGTCGCGGCGGTCGCGGGCAGGGCGTGCGCGACAAGTCGTCGGGCATCTAGGCCCGCCCGCGCCCTGCGCCCGCGGGCTCCCACGGAGCGGTCTCGCGACCGCGCGGCCCCGCTTGCTACGCTCGCGCGGTGAGCTTCGACGACCGCCATCTCCACGCGCCCCTCGACCCCGCGACCGCCGAGCGCCTCGCCGCGCAGGGCCTGCGCTACGCGCTCGTCGGCGACGACGACGCCGCGATCGACGCCTGGTCGCGCGCCGATCTGCGCGGCTTCCACGCCGACGCCCCCGACCCCGCCGACTCGCTCACCGCCCGCCGCCGCGACTGGTACCGGCGCGAGCGGCTCACCGGCGTGTGGCGGCCCGGCGATCGCCTCGAGCCGGTCGCCACCACGAGCTCGTGGCTCGCCCGGCTCACGGTGCCCGGCCCCGCCGAGCTCGATCTCTGGTCGATCAGCTCGGTCACCGTCGACACCACCCACCTCGGTCGCGGCTACGCACGGGCCCTGCTCGAGGGCGAGCTGCGCACCGCCGCCGCCCTCGGCATCCCCGCCGCGGGCCTCACGGTGAGCGAGTCGACGCTCTACGGCCGCTACGGCTTCGGCATCGCGGCGCAGGCCGCCTCGGTCGAGATCGACACCACCCGCGTGCGCTGGGCCGGCCCCGAGCCCGACCTCGAGCTCGAGTTCGTCGACGTCGAGACCGCTGCCGCCGACTTCGAGCGGCTGCACGCCGAGCGGGTCGCGGCCACCGCGGGCGACGTGTCGACCCGGCCGACCTCGTGGCGCCGCATCACCGGCGCCGACGACGCGAACGGCGCCGCGACCCGAAAACGCCGCTTCGTGCGCGCGCTGCGCGGCGACGAGGCGGTCGGCATCGTCGCCTACACGCTCACCGAATCGGACCACGACTTCACCCACCACACCCTCGACGTCGAAGCCCTCGCCGCGCCCGGCCGCGACGCCGCGGCGGCGCTGTGGCGGTTCGTCGTCGGACAGCCGCTCGTCCGCAAGGTCATCGCGGGCCTCCTCGCGCTCGACGACCCGCTGCGCTGGTGGCTCGGCGACTGGCGCGGCGCGATCGTGCGCGTCGTCGACCACCACTGGCTCCGCATCCTCGACGTGCCCGCCGCCCTCGCGGCGCGCGCGTACGCGGGCGAGGGCCCACTGGGGCTGCGGGTGCGCGACTCGCTCGGCTTCTGCGAGGGCGACTACCTGCTCGAGTCGGATGCGGCCGGTCGCGCCGCCGTCGAGGCCGTGCGCGCGCTGCCGGCCGGGACGCCGACGATCGAGCTCGACGCGGCGACGCTCGCGTCGATGTGGCTCGGGGCGTTCTCGCCGTCGGCGCTCGCCGCCGCCGGCCGGACCGACGGCGACGGCGTCGATGCCGCCGACCGGCTCTTCGCCGTGGGCCGGGCGCCGCTGCTGAGCACCTGGTACTGAGGCTCGCCCGGTCGGTCGTGCTCGGCCGCCGTCAGCCTCCGACCGAGGCGAGCACCGCATCCACGAGCCGCGGATGCATGCCGGCGGCGATCGCGAGCACGCCGACGGTGATGAGCCAGCCGATGACGGCGCCGACGATCGCGCACCAGGCGGCGAACCTCTCGGCGCGCCAGCGGCGCAGCGCGACGTAGAGCCAGAGCGCGTAGTTGAGGGGATGCGCGACGATGCCGGCCCAGCCGAGCGCCGCGAGCCCCTCGGCGCGCACGTAGTCGCCGGCCTCGTACTGCTCGAACATCGCGGCGATCTGCATCACGATCGACTGCTCGGTGAGGGCCTGCATGTTCACGATCGTGGCGCCGATGCCGACGATGAACAGGGCGATGCCGTAGATGCGGTCGAGCCGCCGGCGGAGGCGGCGCTGCTCGTCGAGGCTCAGCACGGGCGCGGGCCCCGTGGAGTTCCCACGGGGCCCGCGCCCTTCGGGAGCGCTGCTCGGGGGCACGCTAGATGCTGATCGAGTTGCCGGCCGAGCCGAGCTGCTGGGTCGCCTCGACGACGCGCGCGGCCATCGCGCTCTCGGCCTTCTTGCCCCACGAGCGGGGGTCGTAGACCTTCTTGTTGCCGACCTCGCCGTCGATCTTCAGGAAGCCGTCGTAGCTCGTGAGCACCGAGTCGGCGACCGAGCGCGAGTAGGCGTACTGGGTGTCGGTGTCGATGTTCATCTTGATGACGCCGTTGCGGACCGCCTCGGCGATCTCCTCGGCGCTCGAGCCCGAGCCGCCGTGGAAGA
>JAAYAS010000309.1 GCA_012719255.1 Microbacteriaceae bacterium
CGTCCTCCTCCTCGACGGTGCGCTCGCCGAAGCCGTCCTCGAAGTCGATGCGGAGGTCCTCGATCGGCTCGCGCTCGAGCTTCGCGGTGACGGCGGCGAGGTCGGCGGGGGTGAGCGACTGGGGCCCGGTCACTTCGCGGCCGCCTTCTCGCAGACGAGGTCGTACGCCGGCAGCGTGAGGAAGTCGACGTAGTCGTCGCTCGTGGTGATCTCGCGCACGAGCTCGCCCGCGGGCGCGAACCACTCGTCGTAGTCGGCGGCGTCGACCTGGCCGCGGATCTTCTCGAGCTGCTCGTCGAGCAGCTCGTTCACGAGCTCGGCGGTGACGGTGCGGCCGGTGTCGTCGAGCACGACGGCGTTGTGGAGCTGCTGCCACACCTGCGAGCGCGAGATCTCGGCGGTCGCGGCGTCCTCCATGAGGTTGTGGATGGCGACGGCGCCGTTGCCCTTGAGCCAGACGGCGATGTACCAGGTGGCGACGTAGAGGTTGTCGCGCGGGCCCGCCTCGGTGCGACCGCCGGGCGCGGAGGCGACGTCGAGCAGCTGCTCGGCGGTCACCTCGACCTCGGGGCGCTGCCGGTCGATCTGGCTCGGGCGGTCGCCGAGCACGTCGTCGAAGATCGCCATCGCGACCTCGACGAGGTCGGGGTGCGCGACCCACGAGCCGTCGAAGCCGTCGCCGGCCTCGCGGCGCTTGTCGGCGCGCACCTTCTCGAACGCCTTCTCGGCGGCCTCGGGGTCGCGGCGGTCGGGGATGAACGCGGCCATGCCGCCCATCGCGAAGGCGCCGCGGCGGTGGCAGGTCTTCACGAGCAGCTCGGTGTACGCGCGCATGAACGGCGCGGTCATCGACACGTCGGCGCGGTCGGGCAGGACGAACCGCTCGCCGGCGTCGCGGAAGTACTTGATGATGCTGAAGAGGTAGTCCCAGCGGCCGGCGTTGAGACCGGCGGCGTGGTCGCGCAGGGCGTGGAGGATCTCGTCCATCTCGAACGCCGCGGTGATCGTCTCGATGAGCACGGTCGCGCGCACCGTGCCGTGCGCGATGCCGAGGCGCTCCTCGGCGAACGAGAAGACGTCGTCCCACAGGGCCGCCTCCTCCATCGCCTCGAGCTTCGGCAGGTAGTAGAACGGGCCGCGGCCCTGCTCGGCGAGCGTCGCCGCGTTGTGGAAGAAGTGGAGGCCGAAGTCGACGAGCGCGCCCACCGCATCCTCGCCGTCGATGCGCACGTTGCGCTCGGGCAGGTGCCAGCCGCGCGGGCGCACGACGACGACGGCGTCCTCGCCGTCCTGGCGCAGCGAGTACTGCTTGCCGGCGGGCGAGGTGTGCTCGAAGCGGCGGCCGGCGGCCTGCTTCAGGCTCACCTGGCCGTCGACGACGTTCGCCCAGTGCGGCGAGGAGGCGTCCTCGAGGCAGGCGAGCCAGACCTTCGCGCCCGAGTTCATCGCGTTGATCGTCATGCTCGCCGGGCTCGGCGGGCCGGTGATCTCGACCCGGCGGTCGGCGAACGCGGCGGGGATGTCGGCGACGCGCCAGTCGCCCTCGCGGATGGCCGCGGTGTCCTCGCGGAAGTCGATGCGGCCGGTGCGGGCGATCTCGGCGCGGCGCTCGCCGCGGCGGGCGAGCAGCTCGGGCACGCGCGCGGCGAAGCGCTCGTGCAGCTCCTCGACGAACGCGAGGGCCGCATCCGTGAGGATCTCTTCGGCGCCCGGCACGGGCGCGCGGTCGGTGACGGTGATGGCCATGGTGAACGCCTGTCGATCGCGCTACGGGCGGCGGCGCTGCCGCCCGCAGCGAAGGGGATGCGGCTAGACGGCCGCCGTGATCGGCGTCGCGGGGTCGTCCTCGCTCGCCGCGGCGTCGCCGTTGCGGGTGGCGACCTCGGCGACCGCGGCGGCGACCCGGTCGGTGACGTCGGGGTGGAAGATGCTCGGGATGATGAACGAGGTGTTGAGCTCGGCGTCGGTGACGCAGCCCGAGATCGCATCGGCGGCGGCGACGAGCATCTCGGTGGTGATGCGGCTCGCGCCGACGTCGAGCAGGCCCCGGAACAGGCCCGGGAAGGCGAGCACGTTGTTGATCTGGTTCGGGTAGTCGCTGCGGCCGGTGGCGACCACCGCGGCGTGCTCGGCGGCCTCGTACGGCTCGATCTCGGGGGTCGGGTTCGCGAGCGCGAACACGATCGCGTCGTCGTTCATCGTCGCGATGTCGGCCTTGTCGAGGATGTGCGGGGCGCTCACGCCGATGAACACGTCGGCGCCGGCGAGCGCCTCCTTGAGGGTGCCCTCGAAGCCCTCCTCGTTGGTGTGCTCGGCGATCCAGCGCCGGTGCTCGTCCTCGTGGGTCCGGGTGCGCGAGATGACGCCGTGGCGGCCGGCGGCGCGGATGCTCGTCACGCCCGCCTCGAGCAGCAGCTGCACGATCGCGTTGCCCGCGGCGCCGACGCCCGAGATGACGACCTTGATGTCGTCGATGCGCTTGCCGGTCACGCGCAGCGCGTTGTTCAGCGCGGCGAGCACGACGATCGCGGTGCCGTGCTGGTCGTCGTGGAAGACGGGGATGTCGAGCTCGTCGCGCAGGCGCTTCTCGATCTCGAAGCAGCGGGGCGCCGAGATGTCCTCGAGGTTGACGCCGCCGTAGACCGGGGCGATCGCCTTGACGATCGCGATGATCTCCTCGGTGTCCTTCGTGTCGAGGCAGACGGGCCAGGCGTCGACGTCGGCGAACTGCTTGAACAGCGCGCCCTTGCCCTCCATCACCGGCAGCGCGGCCTCGGGGCCGATGTCGCCGAGGCCGAGCACGGCGGTGCCGTCGGTGACGACGGCGATCGTGTTGCGCTTCACGGTGAAGCGGCGGGCGAGCGCCTTGTCCTCGGCGATCGCGCTGCACACGCGGGCGACGCCCGGGGTGTAGGCGCGCGAGAGGTCGTCGCGGTTGCGGAGCGTGACGCGGGGCTTCACCTCGAGCTTGCCGCCGAGGTGGATGAGGAAGGTGCGGTCGCTGATGCCCCGCACCTTCGCGCCGTCGATCCTCTCGATCGCGGCGGCGATGTCGTCGAGCTGGTCGCGGTTCGCGGCGTTCGCGCTGACGTCGACGGTGACGCGGTCGTGGAGCGACTCGGCGACGTCGAGCGCGGTGACCTGCGCGCCGGCCTCGCCGACCGCCTCGGCGATCTGGCTCGTCACGCGGTAGCCCGCGGGGGCGTCGACTCGGATGATGATCGAGTAGCCCGGTGAGGGTGCGGCCATGGGATCCTCCTTGATCGTGCGGCGGGTCTGAGCCGACTCGGGCTCGGCGCCCGAGTGGTTTCCGTATTGCGGACTCAAACTTCTGCGTTGTGAAAGATAGTAGGATGGTTGCCACACCGATGCAAGCCCGCCGCGAGGATGCGGCATAGGCTCGTCGCAGCGTTCGAGAGGATCTTCAATGTCGCAGCAGTCCACCGGGGGCGTGCAGTCGGTCGAGCGGGTGCTCGACCTGCTCGAGATCATGGCCGACCTCGGCGGCTCCGCCGCGCTCAGCGACCTCGCCTCGCGCAGCGGCCTCCCCCTCCCCACGATCCACCGGCTGCTGCGCACGCTGCTCGCGAAGGGCTACGCCCGGCAGCTGCCGAACCGCAAGTACGCGCTCGGGCCCCGCCTCATCCACCTCGGCGAGGCGGCCGAGTCGCAGCTCGGCTCGAACGCGAAGAGCGAGCTCACCTGGCTCGTGAGCGAGACCGAGGAGACCTCGAACATGGCGGTGCTCGACGGCGACTACGTGCTCTACGTCGCGCAGGCGCCCTCGCCGCACGCGATGCGGATGTTCACCGAGGTCGGCCACCGCGCCCACACCCACTCGACCGGCGTCGGCAAGGCGATCCTCTCGCAGCTCGACGACGAGGCGGTGCGCGCCATCGTGCAGCGGGCCGGGATGCCCTGCCCCACCGAGCACTCGATCGGCACCATCGACGAGCTGCTCGCCGATCTCGCGCTCATCCGCGAGCGCGGCTACGCCATCGACGACGGCGAGCAGGAGCTCGGCGTGCGCTGCTTCGCCGTGCCGCTGCCCGACTTCCCGACGCCCGCCGCCATCTCGATCTCCGGCCCCGACCAGCGCGTCACCATGGAGACCGCCGCCACCGCCGTCCCCCTCCTCCAGCAGTCGGCCCGCCGCATCTCCGACGCCGTCCGCGAGTAGCGCCGCGCGGCGCGCGCCTCCCCGCACCGCGCACCCGCGCACCCACAGCGCCGCCGGGCGCGGCGTACGGCCGCGCCCGGCGCACCCCGCGCGTCTCCACGGCCCCGCCTCCCCGCATCCCCGCACGCCCTCCTCCCCGCACCCCACCCCATCCCGGCTCTCGCGCGCATCCGCGCGCCCCCGCATCCCCGCACCCCACCCCATCCCGGCTCTCGCACGCATCCGCGCGCCCCCGCACGTCGGTTCGGGTGGCAGGAACCGAGCGACACGCCAAGATCGCGGCGTGTCGCTCCGCTGGTGCCACCCGAACCGACGCGCCGGCGCCGCCGACCACCCGGCCCGACGGACCAGGACCCCGCTCGGCCGCACCCGCCACCTGAACGGACGGGCCAGCACCCGTGCCGCAGCATCCGCCACCCGAACCAGCACGCCGGCACTCCGCCGCGGATGCCCCGCAGGCCGCGGCTCGAAGCAGGGCTCCAGCGCCCGGAGCCCGAATCCATGCCGGGCGGCATCGGCACGAGCCGCGACGAGCGCCGGACTCACCCCTGCCACTGCCCCGGCTCGGCGACGACCTCGCGCTCGTCGACGAGTTCGTCGGTGCGCGCCGCCGCTCGACGCGCGGCGGCCCGCTCCTCGTAGTCGGGCCGCGCTCCCGGGCGCGGCCGGCGATGCCAGCCGGCGGCCATCACCTGGCGGATGCACTCGAGCGACTGCACCCACGAATGCTCCACGTGCGTGGTCGCGAACCGCAGCACGGTGTACCCGCGAGTGATGAGCTCGCGATCCTTGAACCGGTCGCGCTCGAACTCCTCCACGCCGGAGTGGTAGGCGAATCCGTCGATCTCCACGACGAGCCACTCGCCGATGAGCAGATCCACCGTCCAGGGACCGATGCGGACGAGCGGGCGTGCAGCGATCCGCGCCGCGCGCAGCCGCATCCGCACCACCGCCTCGTTGCCGGAATCCGACCGGGAGTCGAGCCGGGCGATCGCCCGCCGCAACCTCCCCTTCGAGTGCACCGCCAGCGCGTCGATGTCGGCGCGGGCGATGCCCTTGCGCATCATCGACTCGAGCACCGCGACGAGATCCTCCTCGGCGATGCAGTCCTCCGACATCAGGACCGCGACGAGCGGCGGGTCGATCCCGGCGTCGATGGGCGCGTGCCAGCGCCGCGGCTGCGCGTGCAACTCGGCGTCGACGATCCCGTGCGCGAGCAGCCCGGACGCGCCGAAGGCCCCGGCGACGCGCCGGGTCACCCGGATGTGCTCGCCGTAGACCGGCCGGGGCACCCAGATCCCGTGCTGCTCGAGCGCACTGACGCAGGTGAGCGCGCCGCCGATCATCCGAGTGGCGGCGGCGGTCGAGAGCCGTTCGCCCTCGATCGCGTACCAGCCGCGCGTCGGGCGGCAGACCGTCCCGGCCTCGCGGGCGGCGGCGAGGTCGCGTTCGGTGAAGCCGTCGGCGAGCAGGTCGCGGGTACGGCGCACGCCACCATGCGCGCGCAGAGTCTCCAGGATGCGGTGCATGGCGGCGATGCTGACCCGCTCGCATGAACGCGCGGCGCGACCTGTGGAGAACTCGTGGGCGCGGACGCGTCGGAGCGGGGCGCGGGGAGCTCGGTCACTGGCCGATGAGGAAGGCGCGATCGTCGACCGCAGGCCCGGGGAGATGTCGGCTCAGGTGGCAGGAGCCGTACGACACGCCGCAATCACGGCGTGTCGTCACGCTGATGCCACCTGAACCGACGCGCACCGGGCCAGGCCTTCGCCGTGGCGCCCTCGGGGTCGCTGAGGAGGGGGAAGGGCAGGTGCTCGGCCGCGGCGAACTCGGCGAGCCGCTCGGGGTCGTCGCTCGAGACGCCGAGCACCTCGTAGCCGGCGCCGCGCAGCGAGGCGATGCTGTCGCGGAAATCGCAGGCCCGGGTCGTGCGGCCGGGGGTGAACGCCTTCGGGTAGAAGTACACGATCACCTCGCGACCGGCGAAGTCGGCGAGCGAGACCGACTGCCCGTCGGAGGCGGTGAGCTCGAGGGCGGGCGCGGCGTCGCCGACGGCGAGGCGGGATGCGGTCATGGGGACTCCTTGGGGTCGATGCGGGTGCCGGGATGCGGCGGATCGGGATGCGGGCGCGGCAGGCCGCGATGCCGGGACGCGCAGGCGCGCGCCCCAGACCGGTGCTTGCAGGTGCAACTCCCGGCGGGTTCTCATCCGACCGGTACTTGCCGGCGCAACTCCCGGTCGGACTCGGCGGCGGGGCGCCTCAGCCGAGCCCGTAGATCTGCGCGAGCTCGCGGATGCGCTCGGCCTGGGCGAGGCGGGGCTTGTCGCTGCCGTCGCGGATGACGCGGCCCGCGGCCTCGAAGGCGTCGAGCTGCTCCTGGGCCCAGGCGACCTCGGCCGAGGTCGGCGTGAGGCACTCGTCGATGCCGACGGCGTGCGCGACGTCGAGGCAGAGCTTGCCGCTCATGCCGAGCTCGGCGGCGGCGCGGGTCTGGGCGCGGCGGCCGTCCTCGTCGGCGGCGGTGGCGGGGCCGTCGATGGGGCCGGGCAGGTCGACCGCGCGCGAGGCCATGGTGAGCTGGGCGCGCGGGTACCGCATCGCCTCGTCGGTGGCGGCCATGCCGGTGTCGCGGCGGAAGTCGCCCGAGCCGAACGCGAGCCGCGCGACGCCGGTCGCCCGGGCGATCTCGAAGGCCCGCTCGATGCCGAGGGCCGACTCGATGAGGGGGATGATCGGCACGCCGGGCAGGCGGGCGGCGGTCGCCTCGACCTGCTCGGCCGACTCGGTCTTCGCGAGCACGACGCCGATGAGGCCGTCGGCGCCGTGCAGCTCGGCGCAGTCGGCGTCCCAGAACTCGGTGCCGACGGGGTTGATGCGCACCCAGGCGCGGCCGCACTCGTTGAGCCAGGCGGCGACGGTGCGCCGCGCGATCGGCTTGCGGAGGTCGTCGACGCCGTCCTCGATGTCGAGCACGACCGCATCGGCATCGGCGTCGGGCACCGTGGTGAGCGTCGCGGGCGAGGTGACCGCGAGCAGGTACCACGAGCGCGCGTGGCTCGAGGGGATGCAGCGCGGCAGGGCGGGCTGGCGGCGGGCGAGGTCCTCGGCGCGGGCGGCCTGGTCGACCAGCGCCGCGGCCTTGGCATCGCCGTACGGGTCACCGAACATGGGGCTCCTTTACCCCGACGTTCACTCGCAGGTTTCGCTACATGGAATAACTGTTCCTGCTAGTGGAATAGAGGCGAGCACGCTCCGGGCGTCCCGCAACCCCTCCGCTCGAGGCCGAGCGCGCCGCGGCCGCGACTCGAGGCCCGGCCGAACGCGAACGGGCGGGCCCGCATCCGGAATCACCCGGATGCCGACCCGCCCGTTCGACGGCGCGCGCGGCTAGGCCGAGAGCTCCTCGGCGACGAGCTCGGCGAGCTGCACCGTGTTCAGCGCGGCGCCCTTGCGGAGGTTGTCGTTCGAGACGAACAGCACGAGGCCCTTGCCCTCGGGCGCCGACCGGTCGGCGCGGATGCGGCCGACGAAGCTCGCGTCGGCGCCGGCGGCCATGAGCGGGCTCGGCACGTCGACGACCTCGACGCCGGGGGCGTCGGCGAGCAGCTCGCGGGCGCGCTCGGGCGTGATGTCGCCCTCGAACTCGGCGTTGATCGTGAGCGAGTGGCCGGTGAACACCGGCACGCGCACGCAGGTGCC
>JAAYAS010000037.1 GCA_012719255.1 Microbacteriaceae bacterium
GCATCGTCGGGGTCATCGGCCCCAACGGCGTCGGCAAGACAACGCTCTTCAAGACGATCGTGGGGCTCGAGCCGCTCGACGGCGGCTCGCTCAAGATCGGCGACACCGTGAAGCTCAGCTACGTCGACCAGGGCCGCGCCAACATCGACCCCAACAAGAACCTGTGGGAGGTCGTCTCCGACGGCCTCGACTACATCCAGGTCGGCAACGTCGAGATCCCCTCGCGCGCCTACGTCTCGTCGTTCGGCTTCAAGGGCCCCGACCAGCAGAAGAAGGCCGGCGTGCTCTCGGGCGGCGAGCGCAACCGCCTCAACCTCGCGCTCACCCTCAAGCAGGGCGGCAACCTGCTGCTGCTCGACGAGCCGACGAACGACCTCGACGTCGAGACCCTCTCGAGCCTCGAGAACGCGCTGCTCGAGTTCCCCGGCTGCGCCGTGGTCATCACCCACGACCGGTGGTTCCTCGACCGCGTCGCGACGCACATCCTCGCCTACGAGGGCACCGAGGAGAACCCGTCGAACTGGTACTGGTTCGAGGGCAACTTCGAGGGCTACGAGCAGAACAAGATCGAGCGCCTCGGCCCCGAGGCCGCGAAGCCCTCGCGCGTCACCTACCGCAAGCTCACCCGCGACTAGGCGCGCGATGACTGCGAGCGACTGCTTCGTCAGCGGCGAGGTCGACGGCGAGCGCCGGTTCCACGTGCCGATCCACGTGCGCTGGCGCGACCTCGACGCCTACGGGCACGTGAACAACGCGACGCTGTTCACGCTGCTCGAGGAGGCGCGCATCGCCGCGTTCTGGCGCGACCCGAGCGGCGAGCTCGACCCGGCCCGTCCGCTCGCGGTCGTCGGCGCGACCGGCGAGGTCGACACGATCACGCTGATCGCCGGCCACCAGATCGAGTACCTCGCGCCGATCGAGCATGGCGGCGGCCCGCTCGACGTGCAGATGTGGGTGTCGCGGCTCGGCGCCGCCTCGGCCGAGGTGTCGTACGACATCTGCAGCCCGCATGGCCAGCGGCCGCACGTGCGCTACGCGAGCGCGCGCTCGGCGATCGTGTTCGTCGACCGGGCGAGCAACCGCCCGCGGCGGATCACCGACGACGAGCGCGCCGCCTGGGCGCCGTTCGTCGGCCCCGCGCGGCCGATGCGCGCCGACCGCCGCGACGCATGACCGCCGCGCTGCGCTTCGACGACCCGCGCCTGCGCGACGACCTCGCGACCTACTTCGGCCGCGCCGGCCGCATCGAGGACGGCGCCGTGCGCGTGCAGCAGCTGCCCGGGCCGCGCGCCGCGGTCGCCCTCTGGGTGCCGGTGCTCCGGCCCGCGGGCATCCTCGACCGCTCGCCGCTGGTGATCGGCGTGCGCGCCGTGCCCGCGCGCATCGAGGACGCCGACGAGGCCGATCTCGTCGACGGGCTCGTCGACGCCGTGGTGCCGCTGCGGGGCTTCCTCGACCGGCTCGCGCGCGAGCCCGCCGACGCCGACGAGGCCCGGCGCATCCCGCTGCCGCCCGAGCGGCTGCTCGAGTCGTGGACCGGGCGCCGCCCGCCGCTCGGCGGCTGGACCCGGGTCGCCGAGCTGTCGACGCCGCAGCTGCGCCGCATCGCCGACGAGGGCATCGCCGAGGTCGCCGCCGCCACGAGCGGCGGGCTCATCGGCCAGGTGCTCGCCGAGCGCGCCCGCACCGAGACCTGGACGCGGCCGCTGCCCGACCGCGCGTTCGCATCGGCGCCCGCCGGCGCCCCCGCTCCGCCCGAGGGCGCCGAGCGGCCCGAGCGCTCCGCCGACCCAGACGCGCCCCCGGCCGGCATCGCGTTCGCCGCGCAGGCCCTCGGCTTCCTCGCCGGCGACGCGCCCTCGGCGCTCGCCGCCGCCGACGGCTGGTGGCGGCTCGCCGCCCCCGCCGGGCAGGTGCTCGCGCAGCGCCGCGACGCGGGCTGAACCGGCGCCGAGAGACCCCGCCGCCGACCCTCCCGCAACCCAGCCGCGCGACCCCGCCGCGGGGCGCCCCGGCGCATCCGGATGCACAACCGATTCACCAGCGTCCGGGCCGTTCCCGGGGAGTCCGGCGCCGCGCATCCGCCCCCGCTCGGGTCTAGACTCGGTCGGGTGCCGGGCGCGAGGCCCGGCCAGGAGGAGGTACGCGCAGTGGTGAGCATGCACGCGACGATCGAGGCGCTGAAGCAGGACGTGTTCGAGCGCAACGCCGGCGAGCCGGAGTTCCACCAGGCCGTCGCCGAGGTGCTCGACTCGCTCGCACCGGTGCTCGAGCGCCACCCCGAGTACCTCGACGAGGACATCGTCCACCGCCTCTGCGAGCCCGAGCGCCAGATCATCTTCCGCGTGCCGTGGCGCGACGACAAGGGCCAGGTGCACATCAACCGCGGCTACCGCGTCGAGTTCAACTCGGCGCTCGGCCCCTACAAGGGCGGGCTACGCTTCCACCCCTCTGTGAACCTCGGCATCGTGAAGTTCCTCGGCTTCGAGCAGATCTTCAAGAACGCCCTCACCGGCCTGCCGATCGGCGGCGGCAAGGGCGGCGCGAACTTCGACCCGCGCGGCCGCAGCGACGCCGAGATCATGTCGTTCTGCCAGTCGTTCATGACCGAGCTCTACCGCCACATCGGCGAGTACACCGACGTGCCCGCCGGCGACATCGGCGTCGGCGCCCGCGAGATCGGCTACATGTTCGGGCAGTACAAGCGCATCACCAACCGCTTCGAGTCGGGCGTGCTCACCGGCAAGGGCCTGAGCTGGGGCGGCTCGCTCGTGCGCACCGAGGCGACCGGCTACGGCACCATCTTCTTCGCCCGCGAGCAGCTCGCGACCCGCGGCCAGGACTTCGAGGGCAAGCGAGTGTCGGTCTCCGGCTCGGGCAACGTCGCGATCTTCGCGATGGAGAAGGCGCAGGAGCTCGGCGCCCGCGTCGTCACCGCCTCCGACTCGTCGGGCTGCATCTACGACCCCGATGGCATCGACCTCGAGCTGCTCAAGCAGGTGAAGCTCGTCGAGCGCGGCCGGATCGTCGACTACGCCGACCGCCGCGGCCGGGGCGTCGAGTACCGCTCGA
>JAAYAS010000310.1 GCA_012719255.1 Microbacteriaceae bacterium
CCCGCGTCGAAGGTCGTGGTGCCGTCGACGATCGCGACGATCGCGTCGGTGGCCGCGCCGATGAGGAACGGCACGACGATCGTCGCCGCCGCGGTGACGATGGAGGCGATGATGATGACGACGTAGAACGGCGTGAGTTCGCGGGTGAACGAGAACAGCCGGAGAAGAGCGCGCACCCCTCGAGCGTAGCCCCGCCCCGGACGACGGCGGGCGGCCGGCCCCGCGAGGGAGCCGACCGCCCGCCGGGGTCGGGAGCCGAGCGCTAGAGCGCCAGCCCGAACACCGGCACGAGCAGCGCGTACGCCGCGATCGTGATGAGGATGATGCCGATGATGTTCAACCACACGCCGCCGCGCACCATCTGGCCGATGGTGACGTAGCCCGAGCCGTAGGCGACGGCGTTCGGCGGGGTCGCGACCGGCAGCATGAACGCGCAGGTCGCGGCGAGCGCGACGGGCGCGGTGAGCAGCAGCGGGTCGATGCCCATGCCCATCGCCACACCGGCGGCCACCGGGATGAACGTCGCCGCGGTGGCGGTGTTCGAGGTGAGCTCGGTGAGGAAGAGGATCGCCGCGGCGAACGCCGCGATGATGAGGATCGTCGGCAGCACCTCGAGGCCGCCCACCACCTCGCCGATCGCCTCGGTGAGGCCCGAGCGCGAGAACATGCCCGACAGGGCGAGGCCGCCGCCGAACAGCAGCAGCACGTCCCACGGCAGCTCCTTCGCGCTGCGCCAGTCGAGCAGCTTCACGCCGCGCTTCGCGCCGGCCGGCAGCAGGAACAGCAGCAGGCCCGCGGCCATCGCGATGCCCGCATCCGAGATCGGGCTCGAAGTGCCCATCCAGCTCGACACGAGCGGGATGAAGATCCACGACAGCGCCGTGAGCGCGAACACCGCGAGCACGAGCTTCTCGCCGGTCGACATCGGGCCGAGCTTGTCGAGCTCGCGCTGCACGAGCGCCTTGCCGCCGGGGATCTCGTCGATCTCGGGCTTGAACAGCACCTTCACGAGCAGGAACCAGCAGATCACCATGAAGACGACCGAGATCGGCACGCCGACGATCATCCACTCGCCGAAGCCGATGACGCGGTCGTGGTTCTCGGCCATGTAGCCGGCGAGGAACGCGTTCGGCGGGGTGCCGATGAGCGTGCCGATCGAGCCGAGCGACGCGGCGTAGGCGATGCCGAGCATGAGCGCGGTGCCGAAGTTCGTCTTCAGCACGCCGGCGAGCTCCTTCACCGGGTTGCCGTCGGCGTCGAGGGTGACCGATCCGGTCTTCGGATCGTCGCCGGGGGTGTTCACGACCTGGTTGACGAGCGAGAGCACCGACATGCCGATCGGCAGCATCATCACCGCGGTCGCGGTGTTCGACACCCACATCGACAGGAAGCCGGTGGCGATCATGAAGCCGGCGATCATCGCGCCGGGCTTGTTCGGCATGACGCGGAGCACCGCGAGCGCGATGCGGCGGTGGAGGTTCCAGCGCTGCATCGCGAGGGCGAGGAAGAAGCCGCCCATGAAGAGGAAGATCACGTTGTTGCCGTACGAGGCGCCGATCGTGTCGAAGGTGATCGGCGTCGGGTCGGCGCCGTCGGCGCCGGGGATCGGCTCGGCGAGCACGGGGAACGCGATGAGCGGCACGAGCGCGGTCGCCGGGATCGGCAGCGCCTCGCTCATCCACCACACGGCCATGAGGCCGGCGATCGCCGCGGTGAGGCGCGCGTTGTGCGCCATCGCGTCGGCGGGGAGGGTGAAGTAGAGCAGCAGCGCGAGCGCGAGGCCGAGCACCACGCCGCCCCAGCGGATGCCGTTGGTGCGGGTGTCGATGCCCGCGGCGCGCTCGCCGGGCGACTGCTGATCGATCTCGCGGCCCTTCGCGGGATCGGGGCGGAGCTTCTCCAGGTGGTCCTGCATTCTCGGTTCGGTCATGTCATCTCCGTCGACGCGTGTGCAACTGGGTCCGCCGCCTCGATCGGCATCGACCGGTTCAGCGTTCTCACAGACTAGCGAGCGGTCGGAAACGCACGAACTCGATGCGCATCCACTACCGACTTTCGGAGGTGGTGCGCGGCGGGTCCTGCCGGGAACCACCAAATGAACGGGATGCATTTGCGCCGCCGGGATGCGACGATGGCACGAGCCGCGGCGGCCGCCGCCGCGGAGCCGGGTCCACCACTGCGAAGGAGCAGCCATGACCGCCGACGCCCCCGCCTACGACGTCGTCGAGAAGTCCATCGCGCAGCTGCGCGCCGACCTCGAGTCGGGCGCCGTCACGAGCGTCGGGCTCGTGCGCGCCTACCTCGACCGCATCGCCGCCTACGACCGCGACGGCATCCGCCTCAACGCAGTCGTCGTCGACGACCCGGGCGCGCTCGCCGCGGCCGCCGCGAGCGACGCCCGCCGCGCCGCCGGCGAGACGATCGGGCCGCTCGACGGCATCCCCTACACCGCGAAGGACTCGTACGCCGCCCGCGGACTCACCGTCGCCTCGGGCTCGCCCGCGTTCGTCGGGCTCGTCGCGCAGCGGGATGCGTTCACCATCGAGCGCCTGCGCGCCGCGGGCGCCGTGCTGCTCGGCCTCACGAACATGCCGCCGATGGCGAACGGCGGCATGCAGCGCGGCGTCTACGGCCGCGCCGAGAGCCCCTACTCGGCCGACTGGCTCACCTCGGCGTTCGGCTCGGGCTCGTCGAACGGCTCGGGCACCGCGGTCGCCGCGTCGTTCTGCGCCTTCGGCCTCGGCGAGGAGACCTGGTCGTCGGGCCGGGCGCCGGCGTCGAACAACGCGCTGTGCGCCTACACGCCGTCGTGGGGCGTGATCTCGATGCGCGGCAACTGGCCGCTCGTGCCGAACATGGACGTCGTCGTGCCGCACACCCGCTCGATGGCCGATCTGCTCGAGGTGCTCGACGTGCTCGTCGCCGACGACCGCGAGACCCGCGGCGACTTCTGGCGCGAGCAGCCGTGGCTCGAGGTGCCCCGCGCCTCGGAGGTGCGCCCCGAGTCGTACCCGGCGCTCGCCGCCGGGCCCGAGTCGCTCGCCGGCCGCCGCTTCGGCGCGCCGCGGATGTTCATCGGCGAGGATGCGGCGGCCGGCACCGGCGACCAGCCGCGCTTCGGCGGCCCGGCCGGCACCCCGATCGAGCCGCGCGCGTCGGTGCTCGAGCGGTGGCGCGAGCTGCGCCGCGACCTCGAGGCGGCCGGCGCCGAGGTCGTCGCGATCGACCTCCCCGTGGTGTCGAACTACGAGGGCGACCGGCCCGGCGCCCCGACCATCGGCACGCGCGGGCTCGTGCCCGAGGGCTACCTCGACCGCGAGATCCTCGAGCTGTCGCTGCGCTCGTGGCACGAGTTCCTTGCGGCGAACGGCGATCCGGCGCTGCACCGGCTCGCCGACGTCGATCCCGAGCTGATCTTCCCGCATCCCGAGGGCGCGCTGCCCGACCGGTACGGCTCGCTCGACTTCGACATCCGCGAGTACGTGCGCTTCGCCCGCGAGGAGGGCATCCCCGAGCTCGAGGAGATCCCGCTCATCGAGGACGGCCTGCGCGGGCTCGAGGCGACGCGGCGCATCGACTTCGAGGCCCAGCTCGACGAGCTCGGGCTCGACGCCGTGATCTTCCCGGCGGTCGCCGACGTCGGCCCCGCCGACATGGACGTGAACCCCGACTCGGCCGACCTCGGCTGGCGCAACGGCGTGTGGGTCGCGAACGGCAACCTCGTCTGGCGCCACCTCGGCATCCCGACCGTCACGGTGCCGATGGGCACGATGCGCGACATCGGGATGCCCGTGGGGCTCACGATCGCCGGTCGCGCCTACGACGACTCGCGCCTGCTCGCGCTCGGCGCCGCCATCGAGGCCACCGGCCGCCCCGGCCCCGAGGGCCTCGGCCGCCGGACCTCGCCGCCCCGCACCCCGCGCCTGCCGTAGCCGCGGGCCGGCGGCGCGCCCGGGCCGCGGCCTGCCGCCTGCCGCAGCCGCGGGGCGGCGGCGTACCCGGCCCGCACCTCCCGCATTTCGCAATCTCCCAGGTCGGCCGCCCCGCCGTCCCATCTGTTCCGCCATCTCACCGGCCCGCTCTCGCCGCCGGGCCCCGTCTCCCCTCGCCGAATCCACATACCTCCGGCATGTGACCCGGCCGGACACAAGTGACCCTGCAGCTTCAGGGTCACCTGTCGCCGCGAAGGTCACATGTCGATGCCAGGGTCACATGTCGCCGCGAGGGTCACTTGTCGCCGCGAGGGTCACTTGTCGGTGCCAGGGTCACATGTCGCCGCAAGGGGCACATGTCGCCGCGAGGGGCACATGTCGGTGCCAGGCCAGGGTCACATGTCGCCGCGAGGGTCGATTGTCGCGGCGAGGGTCACGTGCGCGGCGAGGGTCACGTGCGCGGCGAGGGTCGGGCGTCGCGCGGGCACGGCGCCGGAAACGGCGACGGCGCCCCGGATCCGGAGGGATCCGAGGCGCCGTGCGCGCGTCGAGGGAGCGAGCTCCGAGCGAACGACTAGCGGGCGGCCGAGCCGTCGACGTAGTCCTCGTCCTGCTGCTTCCAGGCGAAGAGCTTGCGCAGCTCGACGCCGGTCTTCTCGATCGGGTGCTGCTCGCCCTTGGCGCGGAGCTCCTTGAACTCGGGGGCGCCGGCGTCCTGGTCGTCGATGAAGCGCTTCGCGAAGGCGCCCGACTGCACGTCGGCGAGCACCGCCTTCATGTTCTCCTTGACGTTCGCGTCGATGACGCGGGGGCCCGACACGTAGTCGCCGTACTCGGCGGTGTCCGACACCGACCAGCGCTGCTTGGCGATGCCGCCCTCCCAGATGAGGTCGACGATCAGCTTGAGCTCGTGCAGCACCTCGAAGTAGGCGATCTCGGGCTGGTAGCCGGCCTCGGTGAGCACCTCGAAGCCGTACTGCACGAGCTGCGAGGTGCCGCCGCAGAGCACGGCCTGCTCGCCGAACAGGTCGGTCTCGGTCTCCTCGGTGAAGGTGGTCTTGATGACGCCGGCGCGGGTGCCGCCGATCGCCTTCGCGTACGACTTCGCGATGTCCCAGGCCGAGCCCGAGGCGTCCTGCTCGACGGCGATGATGTCGGGGATGCCGCGGCCGGCGACGTACTCGCGGCGCACGGTGTGGCCGGGGGCCTTCGGCGCGACGAGGATGACGTCGACGTTCGAGGGCACCTCGATGAGGCCGAAGCGCACGTTGAAGCCGTGCGCGAAGGCGAGGGTCTTGCCCTCCGAGAGGTTCGGCGCGATGTCGTCGGCGAAGAGCTTCCGCTGCGACTGGTCGGGCGCGAGGATCATGATGAGGTCGGCCCAGGCGGCGGCGTCGGCGGTCGACTTCACCTCGAAGCCGTCCTCCTCGGCCTTGGCGACCGACTTCGAGCCCTCGCGGAGGCCGACGACGACCTCGACGCCGGAGTCGCGCAGGTTCTGCGAGTGCGCGTGGCCCTGCGAGCCGTAGCCGATGATGGCGACCTTCTTGCCCTGGATGATCGAGAGGTCGGCGTCGTCGTCGTAGAAGATCTCAGCCATGTGGGGATGTGCTCCTTGTTCGTTGGCGGGGTGAGCGTGGTTTCGGGGGCGGGATGCGCGTCAGCGCAGCACCCGCTCGGAGATGGACTTGGGGCCGCGGCCGATGGCGAGCAGGCCCGACTGCACGAGCTCGCGGATGCCGTAGGGCTCGAGCATGCGCAGCAGGGCGCTGATCTTGCCGGAGTCGCCGGTGGCCTCGATGACGAGCGAGTCGGGGGCGACGTCGACGACGCGGGCGCGGAACAGCGACACCGCCTCGATCACCTCGGAGCGCGACTGCTTGTCGACGCGCACCTTGATGAGCACGTGCTCGCGCTCGACGGCGCTCGCCGGCTCGAGCTCGACGATCTTGATGACGTTGACGAGCTTGTTCAGCTGCTTCGTCACCTGCTCGAGCGGGAAGTCTTCGACGTCGACGACGACCGTCATGCGCGACAGCCCCTCGACCTCGGAGGCGCCCACGGCGAGCGAGGCGATGTTGAAGCCGCGGCGCGAGAACAGGCCGGCGACGCGGGTGAGCAGGCCGGGCTTGTCCTCGACGAGCAGCGACAGGATGTGCTTCGACATGACTCAGGCCTCCTCGTAGGCGGGGCTCGCCTCGCGTGCGTAGCGGATGAAGCTGTTCGAGACGCCCTGCGGCACCATCGGCCAGACCATCGCGTCGGCCGACACCACGAAGTCGATGACCACGGGCCGGTCGTTCGTCGCGTTGGCGAGCTCGATGGCGGCGTCGATCTCGTCCTCGGTCTCGACGCGGATGCCGAGGGCGCCGTACGCCTCGGCGAGCTTCACGAAGTCGGGCACGCGGATCGAGCCGTGACCGGTGTTCAGGTCGGTGTTCGAGTAGCGGCCGTCGTAGAACAGCGTCTGCCACTGGCGCACCATGCCGAGCGACGAGTTGTTGATGA
>JAAYAS010000311.1 GCA_012719255.1 Microbacteriaceae bacterium
AGCCTGAGCCTGAGCCTGAGCCTGAGTCTGAGCCTGACCCTGAGCCTGCGGCCGCGCCTCAGCCCGAGCCCGAGGTTGCGGCCGCACCTCAGCCCGAGTCCGCGTCCGAGTCCGCGTCCGAGCTCGGCGAGTGGTCGGCGCCCGCCGATCTGCAGGCGCAGATCCAGGCGGAGTACGACGAGCTGATCGCGGAGATCGAGCGCGCGGCCGACTCCGCGGCCGAGGCGGAGCCGGCCCAGGCCGACGCCGACGGCGCGGCGATGTCGGAGGCCGGGGAGAGCATCGACGACGAGGCCGAGGGCGACGACCGCCGCGACCGCGACGACGAGCAGCCCCCGCTCTTCGACCTCTGACCCCCGCATCCCACCGCACCCACCCGTTCCCGATCGACGGCGGCTCCGGCCGCCACGAACGCCCCGTCCGGCATCCCGGGCGGGGCACCCGCGGCACCGTCCGCGAGCACCAGGAGGAAGCGCATCCCGATGGCACTGTTCCAACGAAGCACCGGCACCGGCGCCGCGCCCCTGCAGGGCGTCGACGTGGTGCTCGCCGACCTCGACGGCGTCGTCTACCGAGGCCCGCTCGCGGTGCCGCACGCGGTCGAGCGGCTCAACGCGGCCGCCGCCCGCGGGCTGCGCGTCGGCTACATCACGAACAACGCGTCCCGTACGGATGAGGACGTCGCGGCGCATCTGCGCGAGCTCGGCCTCGACACCCGCGCCGACGACGTCGTCACGAGTCCGCAGGCGGCCGTCCACCTGCTGCGCGAGCACCTCGAGCCCGGCGGGCTCGTGCTCGTCGTCGGCGGCGACGGGCTCGTCGACGAGCTCACCAAGGCCGGCTACCGCATCACCCGCTCGGCCGACGACCGCCCCGACGCGGTCGTGCAGGGGTTCGCTCCCGATGTGAACTGGCTCGCGCTCGCCGAGGCCTCGTACGCGCTCGCCCGCGACATCCCCTGGATCGCGACGAACCAGGACTGGACCATCCCGCGCGAGCGGGGCATCGCGCCCGGCAACGGCACGCTCGTGTCGGCGGTGCACACGGCGGTGCAGAAGCTGCCCCTCGTCGCCGGCAAGCCCGAGACGCCGCTGTTCGAGACGGCGGTCGAGCGCTTCGGCGCCGCCTCGCCGCTGATGATCGGCGACCGCCTCGACACCGACATCCGCGGAGCCCGCCGCGCCGGCATCCGGTCGGCGCTCGTGCTCACCGGCGTCGACCACGCCAAGCAGCTCATCGCCGCCGGACCCGACGACCGGCCCGACTACATCCTCGACGACCTCCGCGGCCTCGAGCAGCCGTACCCGAACGTCGTCGTCGAGCACCCCGCGGCCGAGGTCGTCGACGCCCGCGTCGGCGGCGAGCGCTGCGTGCTCGAGGGCATCAGCCTGCGCATCAAGTCGAAGGGCCGCGACGAGCTCGACCTGCTGCGGGCGGCGTGCGCGGCGATCTGGAACTCCGACAAGCTCATCTACGCGCTCGAGATCCCCGAGCGCCTCTACCGGCAGGGGGAGGCGGCGCGGTGAGCGAGGGCATCGAGCGGCTGCCGCTCGACCGGCGGGCCGAGGCCTACGGCCGCCGGCTCGAGCAGCTCACCCGCGCCCTCGACGATCCCGACGAGCCGCTCGACTTCGACTTCGACTTCGACTCCGACCCCGGCGCCGAGACGCCGGGGGAGGCGGATGCGGATGGGGCGGACGGCCGCGACGCCGATGCCGCGGCGGCGACGGACGCCGCGACCGGCGCCGAGGAGCGCTGACGTGGGGGAGCGTCTCGACCACGCGCTCGCGCGCCGCGGCCTCGCGCGCAGCCGCACCGCCGCGGCGCGGCTCATCGCCGACGAGCAGGTGCTCGTGAACGGCCGCCTCGTCACCAAGGCCTCGCGGAGCGTCGTCGACGACGACCGCATCGACGTGCTCGCCGGCGTCGGCTACGTCTCGCGCGGCGCGCAGAAGCTCATCTCGGCGCTCGACCTCTTCGGCATCGACCCGCGCGGACTCGCCGCCCTCGACCTCGGCGCCTCCACGGGCGGGTTCACGCAGGTGCTCCTCGAGCGCGGCGCCCGCGAGGTGGTCGCCCTCGACGTCGGCCACGACCAGCTCGACCCGCTCATCCGCGCCGACGCCCGCGTCAGCGTCGTCGAGGGCGAGAACGCCCGCTTCCTCACCGAGGCGCGGCTCGACGCGGTGATCGGCGCCGCCCGCGCCGGCCGGGACCCGCTGCGGGCCGCCGAGCTCGGGCTCGTCGTGGGCGACGTGTCGTTCATCTCGCTGCGGCAGGTGCTGCCGGCCGTCATCGACTCGGTGCCGAACGCCGACGACGTCGTCGTGCTCGTGAAGCCGCAGTACGAGGTCGGCCGGCCGCACGTGCGCGGCGGCATCGTGCACGACCGCGAGGTCGCCGCCGACGC
>JAAYAS010000312.1 GCA_012719255.1 Microbacteriaceae bacterium
GTTCGACATCCACGGCGGCGGCCGCGACCTGCGCTTCCCGCACCACGAGAACGAGCTCGCGCAGTCGCGCGCCGCGGGCCACGGCTTCGCGCGCGTCTGGCTCCACAACGGCCTCGTCGCCCTCGGCGGCACGAAGATGTCGAAGTCGGTCGGCAACGTCGTGATGGCGGCCGAGCTGCTCGCCGAGCGCCGTCCGATCGTCGTGCGCTGGCTGCTCGGCTCGGCCCACTACCGGTCGACGATCGAGCTCTCCGACGAGGCGTACGCCGAGGCCGAGGCGGCGTTCGAGCGCATCGAGGGCTTCCTCGAGCGGGCCGGTCGCGGCGGCGCGGCGATCGAGCCCGCCGCCGAGCTGCCCGGGGCGTTCGTCGCCGCGATGCGCGACGACTTCGCGGTGCCGCAGGCGCTCGCCGCCGTGCACGAGGCCGTCACCCGCGGCAACCAGGCGCTCGACGCCGGGGATGCGGCGGCCGCGCGCGAGCGCGCCGCCGAGGTGCGGGGGATGCTCGGGGTGCTCGGCGTCGATCCGCTCGCCGACGAGTGGGCCGGCGGCGCCGAAGACGGCGGCGACCTCCACCGCGCGCTCGACGCGCTCGTGCGCGACCTCCTCGAGCAGCGCGCGCAGGCCCGCGCCGACAAGGACTGGGCCGCCGCCGACCGCATCCGCGACGGCCTCGCCGCCGCCGGCATCCAGATCGAAGACACCCCGCAGGGCCCCCATTGGAGCGTGACCGCATGAGCAACCCGTCGAACCGCCGCAAGGGCAAGAAGGGCCCCCTCAAGGGCACCGGCGGCCACGGCCGCAAGGCGCTCGAGGGCAAGGGGCCGACGCCCCGCGCCGAGGACCGGCACTGGGCGAAGGACCGCCGCCGGCGCGCCGCCGCCGAGCAGCGCGCCCAGGGCGGCCAGCGCCCGCAGCAGCAGCGCCGCCGCGCCGCCTCGGCGCCGAGCGACGTCGAGCTCGTCACCGGCCGCAACTCGGCGCTCGAGGCGCTGCGCGCGGGCATCCCGGCGACGACCGTCTACGTCGCGAGCAGCATCGACCTCGACGACCGCATGAAGGAGATCATCCAGATCGCGGCGAAGCGCGAGATCCCGATGCTCGAGGTCACCCGTCAGGAGATGGACCGGATGACGCCGTTCGACGCGGTGCACCAGGGCATCTGCCTGAAGGTGCCGCCGTACGAGTACGCCGACCCGATCGAGCTGCTCGAGACGACGATCTCGCGCGCGGCGACGCCCCTGTTCGTCGCCCTCGACGGCATCACCGATCCCCGAAACCTCGGCGCGATCGTCCGCTCGGTCGCCGCGTTCGGCGGCCACGGCGTGATCGTGCCGCAGCGCCGCGCCGCCGGCATGACCGCCTCGGCGTGGAAGACCTCGGCGGGCGCCGCCGCGCGCCTGCCCGTCGCGCTCGCGACGAACCTCACGAGCACGATCAAGGCGTTCAAGGACGCGGGCGTGTTCGTCATCGGCCTCGACGGCGGCGGCGACGTCGGGCTGCCGGGCCTCGAACTCGCGACCGAGCCGCTGCTCGTCGTCGTCGGCTCGGAGGGCAAGGGGCTGTCGCGGCTCGTCGCCGAGCACTGCGACGCGATCGTGTCGATCCCGATCGACTCGGCGACCGAGTCGCTCAACGCCGGCATCGCCGCCTCGGTGACCCTCTACGAGATCTCGCGCCTGCGCGCGGCGGCCGCCGCCGACTGACCCGTCCCGCCGGGCCGATCCGGGCTAGGCCGGGTCGGTGCCCGGGATGCGGGCGCCGTCGCCCTCGGCCTCGAACCAGTGGAGCCGGCCCGGCTCGGGCACGACCCGCACCGCATCCCCCTGATGGGGGTGCTCGCGGCCGTCGACGCGGGCGACGATCGCCGCCTCGCTGCCGCCGAGCCGCGCGGTGCCGTGGAGGTAGGCGTCGGAGCCGAGCTCCTCGACGAGGTCGATGTCGAGGGGCGCGCCGGGCTCGTCATCGCCGGCGAGGCGGAGGTCCTCCGGGCGCACGCCGACGCGCACCTCGCGGTCGCCGATCGCGGCGGCGACCGCCGGGTCGAGGGGCAGCGCGCCCTCGCCGAGGGGGAGCGCGCCGTCGACGAGCCGGGTGGTCCACACGCTCATCGCCGGAGTGCCGATGAAGCGGGCGACGAACTCGTTCGCCGGCCGGCGGTAGAGCTCCTGCGGCGAGCCGAGCTGCTGCAGCCGGCCCTCGTCGAGCACCGCGATGCGGTCGCCCATCGTCATCGCCTCGGTCTGGTCGTGGGTGACGTAGACGGTCGTCGTGCCGAGCCGCCGCTGCAGGGAGGCGATCTGCGCGCGGGTCTGCACGCGCAGCTTCGCGTCGAGGTTCGACAGCGGCTCGTCCATGAGGAACACCTGCGGCTCGCGCACGATCGCGCGGCCCATCGCGACGCGCTGCCGCTGACCGCCCGAGAGCTCGGCGGGGTGGCGGTGCAGCAGGTTCTCGAGGTCGAGCAGGCCCGCCGCCTCGCGCACCCGCTCGGCGCGCTCGGCCTTCGGCACGCCGCGGGTCTTCAGGCCGAAGCCCATGTTGTCCTCGACCGACATGTGCGGGTAGAGGGCGTAGTTCTGGAACACCATCGCGA
>JAAYAS010000313.1 GCA_012719255.1 Microbacteriaceae bacterium
AGTCGGCGATGGCGAACAGGTGGTCGGGCTGCAGCACCGAGGCGGTGATGCCCGGCGCGTGCTCGCCGATCGCCCGCTCGACGAGCGCCTCGACCTCGCGCCAGGTGAGGCCGTCGGCGATGCGCAGGAGCGGCGCGGCGCCGGGGCGGTCGGCGCCGAGCGCTGCGGCGATCTCGTCGTCGCGGCCGCCCTGCACGGCGATGCCGGCCGCGCGACGACGCGCGGCGAGGTCGCGCAGGCGGCGAGCGCCTCCGGCCCGAGCGCGCGCCACGAGGGCACGAGCAGGAGCACGCCCTCGGCGATCGAGCCGTCGTCGTCGGCGTCGTGGAACTCGACGCCGAGCACCGGCCGATCGGTGTCGGCGCGCGCCGCGAGCGCGGCGATCGCCGTCGCCTCGTCGGCGAGCAGCGCCCGCAGCGAGAGCGTCGTCGCCTCGCCGCTCGTCGCGATCTACGCGATCGCCGCATCCGAGGGGATGTCGATCGACATCGCCGGCGGCGGCGAGCTCGAGCTCGCGCTCGCCGCCGGTGTGCCGGCCGAGCGCATCCACTTCCACGGCAATGCGAAGACGGATGCCGAGCTCGCCCGGGCGATCGAGGTCGGCATCGGCACGATCATCGTCGACAGCGAGGACGAGCTCGACCGGCTCGACCGGCTCGTGCCCGCGGGCCGCCGGCAGCGGCTGCTGCTGCGCGTGATCCCCGGCGTCGAGGCCGAGACCCACGCGAGCATGAGCACCGGCGGCGCCGATTCGAAGTTCGGCCTGCCGATCCCTCGGGTGGGCGAGCTCATCGACGGGCTGCGCGACCACGATCGGCTCGAGATCGCCGGCGTGCACGTGCACATCGGCTCGCAGATCCTCAACGTCGAGCAGTTCGCCGAGGCGGTCGAGGCGCTCGCGCCCGTCGGCGGGCTCGACGTCTACGACCTCGGCGGCGGCCTCGGCGTCGCCTATCACGAGGGCGAGCGGGCGCCGAGCGTCGACGAGTACCTCGACCGGCTCGTCGGCGCCGCCGAGGCGCACCTGCCGGCGGATGCGACCCTGATGATCGAGCCGGGCCGCTCGGCCGTCGCCCGGGCCGGTCTCACCGCCTACCGCGTCGTCGTCGTGAAGCGCAGCGGCCGCCACTTCGTCGCGGTCGACGGCGGCATGGCCGACCAGCTCGAGATCGCCCTCACCGGCCAGCGCTTCTCCGCGGTCCTCGCGAACCGCGCCGACGAGGAGCCCGACGTGACGGTGCAGCTCGTCGGCCGGCAGTGCGAGTCGGGCGATCTGCTCATCGACGGCGCCCGGCTGCCGAGCCCGCGCGTCGACGACATCGTGGTGATGCCGGCGACGGGCGCGTACAGCTACACGATGTCGAACAATTACAACGGCGCGCTGCGCCCCGCCGTCGTCATCGTCGCCGACGGTGTCGCGCGCCTCGCCGCCCGCCGCGAGGAGGTCGCCGACCTCCTCCGGCTGCACGCGCCCGCGGCCGAGCACGACTGGTCGGCGCCGCCGCGGTAGCGCGCGACGGAACGCCACGCGCCGGGCTCCGCATCCGATCGGGATGCGGGGCCCGGCGCATCCGGTTACCCGGACGTGTTCGGGAATTCAGTTCGTCTCACGCCGCGCACCCGCTGCGGCGCTACTCTTGGCGGGTACGCTCGGCACCACTCGGGTGCCGATTCGAAGGGGAACTCGCCGAATGCGCGATCACGATGCCACCACGTCCGGCGACGGCGTCGACCTTCGGGCGCTGCCGAAGGCGCTGCTGCACGACCACCTCGACGGCGGGCTGCGGCCCGCGACGATCGTCGAGCTCGCCGCCGACGCCGACCTCGACCTGCCCGAGACCGACCCCGAGCGGCTCGCCGCCTGGTTCGCCGAGTCGGCCGACTCGGGCTCGCTGCCCGCCTACCTG
>JAAYAS010000038.1 GCA_012719255.1 Microbacteriaceae bacterium
ATGCTCGGAATGCGGAAGCTCGACTTGGCCGCGCTCAGGGGCGAGACCGCCTAGCACGGCGCCGCGGCGCGCCGAACCGACCGACGGCGGATCGGTCAGAACGGCGGTGCCGCGGCGACGAGCGTTGCGTCCGATTCGGGCGAGGCGCTGCGATCGTCGGGCGCGCGCGGCCGGGCCATCGGGATCGGGAGGTCGAGGTGGGTGCGGCCGTTCGGCGCGGTCCACAGGAGTCGGCCGCGGGCGAGCTGCTGCAGACCCCAGCCGCTGTGCTTGATCGTGTGGTGGTAGCGGCAGAGGCAGGCGAGGTTGCACGCCGAGGTGCCGCCGCCCTTCGCGTGATCGTGGCTGTGGTCGATGTCGCAGTACCGGGCCGGCCGATGGCAGCCGGGCATTCGGCAGCCGCCGTCGCGCGCCTCGACGAAGCGCCGCAGCGCCGCGGGCGGCCGGTAGGTGTCGGCCGCGAGCGCCTCGCCGGTGATCGGATCGGTGAGCACCCGCAGCCACACCGAGGCGCCGTCGACGAGCTCGCGCGCCGTCTCGATCGGCACCGGCACGACGCCGTCGAGCATCGCGGGGGCGTCGTCGGCGCCGAGCAGGGTGAGCGCGGGCACGGTGATCGCCACGCGCCCCTGCATCGAGTCGATCGCCGCGTGCCGCGAGTCGTCGGGCAGCCGCCCCGCGAGCAGCAGCTCGACGGCGGCGTCGGCGCGCACCGCGTCGAACCGGCGGTCGTCGCGGGGCCGGCCGCAGTCGTCGTCCGCGACGTCGCCGTCACCCGTGCCGGCACCCACCGCGGGCGCCGCGCCCACGCCCGCCGCATCCTGCGTCCCCGCGGCCGCCCCGGCACCGCGGACGGCGCCGAAAGCATCGGTGCGGCTCTCGAGGTCGGCGCGAGCCAGCTGCGTGAGCCGGTCGTGGATCGCCCGCGCCTGCGCCGACGGCAGCGTGAGCACGAGCTCGGACATGCCGTCGTGGAGGTCGCGCACCGCCACCGAGCGCGCGCGAGCGGCCTCCGCCTGCCGCTCGGCGACCGCCGCCGGGTCGTACTCGGCGGCGATGCGACGGCCGAAGGCGCGCAGCTTCGCGGGCGTCGAGGTCGCGGCGCGCTCGAGCATCCGCTCCTCGTACTCGGCCCGGTGCTCGTCGGGCACCTCGAGGCCGCAATCGGTGATCGCCGTCGCGTGCGCCCCGCTGATCGCACCCTCGCCGAGCGCCCGCGACGTCGCGCCGAACTTCGAGGTGAGCACGTACGCATCGTCGAGGCGGCGGCGCACGGTGCGATCGCTCATCCGTCCGGCGAGCCCGAGCTCGAGGGCGATCGACGCGAGCCGGCGGTCGAGCCCGTCGCTCGCCTCGTCGCGCGAATCGTGGGTGCACAGCCCGACGAGCATGCCGAGCACCGACGCCTCCTGGGCATCGAGCTTCGCGCGCTCGACCTGCAGGCGCTCGAAGACGCCGATGGCCTGGTCGTACACGAAATCGTGCTCGCAGTCGGACATGTGCGGCCTCCCCTCGCGCGCTCGTGCTCAGCTGCTCCGTCGTGCTGGTTCCAGCAGACCACGAGCCTCCGACATCCGCGGCCCGCGGCGGGAGGCACGACATCGCCGGGCACCGCGCGCGAGCCGGGCACCGGGTCGATCCCCGACTGCGCTCAGCGCCAGAGGCCGTCGAGCTGCCCGGTTAGCCAGTCCTCACCGACGATCGGAATGCCGTACTGCCGTGCCTTCTTCGCCTTGCCCGACAGCGAGGTCGGGTCGGCGGCGACGACGACCGTCGTCCGCTTCGTGACGCCGGCCTGCACCGTGCAGCCGGCGGCGTCCAACCGCTCCTCCCAGTAGCTCTTCGGGCGCGACATCGTCCCGGTGAGCACCACGAGGTCCCCGGAGCGGAGCTGGTCGGGCGCGTCCGCGCCCGTTGCCGCTCCATCCGCCGTCCGCGGCTCGAGCGCGGCGTCGAGATGCGCGGCGTTGAGCGCGAGGACGTCGTGGAGACCGCGCAGTTGCGAGTGCTCGTCCTGCGTGAGCTCACCATCGGCCCATACCTCATCCGCGACCCCGAGGAAGTACTCGGAGTGGAGCTGACGGCGACGCGCCTCGCCGATCCCGAGCCCGCGGGCGAGGTCGTGCAGTTCGCCGGCCTCGTCGACGGTGAGCAGCGCATCCTCGAGGACGCGGTCGAGCAGCGCCAGGTAGTCGCGCTCGGCGTCGTCGACGCTGCCGTTCCCGGCGCGGCCCGCCACCCGGGCGAGCGGTGCGAGGAGCGCTGCCGCGGCGGCCCTGGCCACGGGCAGGCCCCGGCGACCGATCCGACCGAACCGCTCGCCGCGGACGACACCCACCGAATCGAGATCGAGATGCCGCGCGATGCGCTCCGAGGCGAGGCAGGCGGCGAGCAGGCGCGCCGTCGCCTCGGCGTCGCCGAGCGCGCTGTGCGCGCCATCGATCTCGATGCCGTGGACCGAGCAGCAGTCGGCGAGCTTCCTGCCCGTTCCCGGCGTCAACCGTGCGGCGAGCCGCATCGTGCAGAGGTGAGGCGCCGGGAACTCCGGTTGCGACAGCACCCCGATCCGGGTGAACTCGGCGGCGAGGAACCGCACGTCGAACGAGGCGTTGTGCGCGACGAGCACCCTCCGGTCGAGCCGCTCGAGCAGTTCGTCGGCGATCTCCTCGAAGCGAGGCGCGAGTTGCAGGTCACGACCGGTGAGCCCGTGCACGTGCGTCGCACCGAGATCCCGATCGGGATGCACGAGCGAGTGCCACCGGTCGGTGATCGCCCCGTTCGAGTCGAGATGCACCACCGCGACTTCGACGATGCGGTCGGAACCGCCCGGGAACAGGCCCGTGGTCTCGAGATCGACGACGGCGAATCCTCGCGGTGACATGGTCCTCCTCGTCCTGCCGGCGGCCCGGCACCACTGCCGCCGAAGCATACCGGCAGCCGGCTCGCGCACCCCGCGAGCACCGAACCGGATGCGCGACACTTGCCCCATGACCGACGAGCGCAGCACCCCCACCATCACCGTCGTCGAGGGCGACATCACCGAGCAGCGCGTCGACGCGATCGTCAACGCCGCGAACCGCGCGATGAGGGGCGGCGGCGGGGTCGACGGCGCGATCCACCGCGCGGGCGGCCCCGAGATCCTCGCCGACTGCATCCGGCGCTTCCCCGACGGCCTCGCCACCGGCGACGCCGGGGCGACCACCGCGGGGGACCTCGCCGCCGAGCACGTCATCCACGTCGTCGGCCCGAACCGCACGGCCGGCGAGACCGACCGCGGGCTGCTCGTCTCGTGCTACCGCCGCGCGCTCGAGGTCGCCGACGGGCTCGGCGTCCGCTCGATCGCGTTCCCGCTCGTGAGCGCCGGCGTCTACGGCTGGCCGAAGCCGGATGCGATCCGCGCCGCGATCGACACGATCCGCGCCACCCCGACCCGCGTCAAGGACGTCCGCATCGTCGCGTTCGACGCGGCCACGCGCATCCAGGTCGCCGAGGCCCTCGGCTGACGGCCGAGCGGAGCCCCGTCCACC
>JAAYAS010000314.1 GCA_012719255.1 Microbacteriaceae bacterium
GCCGCATCCGTGCGCCCTCGGCGACCCTCCATGCTCCCGAATGGACGGCGCGTAGGATTGGTTCGTTAGCCTGAATCCCGTTCTCCAGGTCCTTTGCATGAAAGAGGTGCACGCGTGACGAAGATTCTCATCGTGGGCGGCGGCTACGCCGGCTTCACCACGGCACGCCAGCTCGAGAAGAAGCTCAACCCCGGTGAGGCGCAGGTGACCCTGGTCGACCCGCGTCCCTACATGACCTACCAGCCGTTCCTGCCCGAGGTGGCCGGCGGCTCGATCGAGGCCCGCCACGCGGTCGTCTCGCACCGCCGCCACCTCAAGCGCACCCGCGTCATCACCGCCGAGGTCGCCCGCGTCGACCACGCGACGAAGACCGCGACGATCAAGCCCGCCGACGGCGACGAGTACACCCTCGGCTACGACATCGTCGTGATGACCGCCGGCGCCGTCAGCCGCACCTTCCCCATCCCCGGCATCGCCGACAACGCGGTGGGCATGAAGACCATCGAGGAGGCGGTGTGGGTGCGCGACACCCTCATCGACAACTTCAGCCGCGCCTCGACCATGGCCCCCGGCCCCGAGCGCACGCGCCTGCTCACCTTCGTCGTCGTCGGCGGCGGCTTCGCCGGCATCGAGGCGTTCGCCGAGATGCGCTCGCTCGCGACCGCGCTGCTCGCCGACTACCCCTCGCTGCAGTTCGACGACGTGCAGTTCCACCTCATCGAGGCCGCCCCGCGCATCATGCCGGAGGTCTCGGAGGAGACCGCGCTGTGGGTCATCAAGAACCTCGCCGAGCGCGGCGCGACGGTGCACCTCAACACCCAGTGCACCTCGGCCGTCGACGGCGTCGTCGAGACCTCGAACGGCGACCGGTTCCCGACCGACGTGATCGTGTGGACCGCCGGCATGATGGCGAACCCGCTCGTCAAGGGCTTCACCGACCTGCCCGTCAACGAGCGCGGCAACGTGCGCGGCCGCGCCGACCTCCGCGTCGAGGGCGACGAGGGCATCGTGCAGGACGCCTGGACCGCCGGCGACGTCGCGGCGATCCCCGACCTCTCGGGCGGCGGCGTCGCGGGCTACTGCGTGCCGAACGCGCAGCACGCGGTGCGCCAGGCGCGCGTGCTCGCCGACAACCTCGTCGCCACCCTGCGCGGCGACGCGCCGACCGACTACTACCACGAGAACCAGGGCGCCGTCGCCGGTCTCGGCATGGGCGTTGGCGCGTTCCAGTCGGGCAAGACCGGCCTCACCGGCCTCGTCGCCTGGGCGATGCACCGCGGCTACCACGGCATGGCCATCCCGACCTACGAGCGCAAGGCGCGCGTGTTCGTGAACTGGGGCCTGCAGCTGCTGCTCGGCCGCGACTTCGTGTCGCTCGGCGACCTCGCCGAGCCGAAGGCGTTCTTCGAGCGCTTCGCCGCCCGCCCGAAGCCGGCCGCCGACGCGAAGCCCGCGGCGCCGAAGGGCGCGAAGCCCGGCCCGAAGCCGGCCGCGCCGTCGGTGACGCCGAAGGGCGAGAACGAGCCCGCCCCCGTCGGCGAGCCCGCGCGCGACTCGGAGGCGGCCGAGAAGGCCGCCGACGCGAAGGCCGAGACCGAGAAGGCCGGCGCCGACTCGAAGTAGCGCTCCGCCGCCGCGCCGCCGCATCCGGCTCCGGATGCGGCGGCGCGGCGCTTTCCGCGGTCGTCGGAGGCGCGGGCCGCGGCCGGGACCGTTACCGTGGTGGGACCGACTTCCCCTGGTGGCCCAATCGGCAGAGGCACGCGACTTAAAATCGCCGAGTTGCGGGTTCGAATCCCGCCCGGGGGACCTCCCGCCCGCGCCATGGCATCCCGCATCCGCGCGGGCTATCCTCGCGCCATGAGCCGATCCGACGAACCCGTGCTGCGCCCGACCGGCGCCTCGGTCGAGGAGTTCCTCGCCACCGTTCCCGAGCGCCGGCAGCGCGAGGCCGAGGTGCTGACCCCGATGCTCGAGGAGATCGCCGGCGAACCCGCGATCATGTGGGGGCCGAGCATCATCGGCTGCGGCCGCTACCGCTACAAGTACGCCACCGGCCGCACGGGCGAGGCGGGCCGCATCGGATTCAGCCCGCGCAAGGCGGCCCTCACCGTCTACCTCGCCGACGGCACCGAGCACTACGCCGAGCAGCTCGCCCGGCTCGGCAAGCACCGCACCTCGGTCGCCTGCCTCTACATCAACAAGCTCGCCGACATCGACCTCGACGTGCTGCGCGAGATCATCGAGCTCGCCTGGGTGCGCGTCGGCGAGATGGAAGCGAGGATGCACGCATGAGCACCGCGCCCGCGAACGTGAAGGCGCTCGAGACCGGCTCGGGCATCGCCTGGGACGACTGGGTCGAGTGGCTCGACTCGATCGGCGCCGCCGAGCTCGACCACGCCGAGATGGCGAAGCGCGTGCTCGCGCGCATCGTCGAGACCGGCCGATCGAAGAGCCCCGAGTGGTGGGCGCAGGGCGTCACCGTCGCCTACGAGCAGCGCATCGGCCGGCGCCAGCCCGGCCAGCGGTGCGACGGCTCGTTCTCGGCGACGGCCTCGAAGACCGTCGCTGGCGACATGGACGCGGTGCTCGCGCGCTGGAGCGCCGAGTACGACGCCGTCGTCGAGCTGGCGGGAGTGCCGGTCGAGCGGGAGCCCGCGACGAGCGAGACCGAGAAGTGGCGGTACTGGCGCTGCGGGCTCGCCGACGGCTCGAAGGTGACCGTGAACATCCAGACCAAGCCCGCGGGCGACCGCTCGAGCGTCGCCGTGAACCACGACGACCTCGCGAGCCCCGACGACGTCGACGCGACGCGTGCCTACTGGCGGCACGAGCTCGCGCGCTTCGCGGCGGGGGAGTGACCCCCGCGCGGACGGGGATCGCGACGGCTCGGTAGAATCACCCCATGCAGTTGGAGTGGCTCATCCCGGTCGGCATCGCCGTCGCCGTCATCGTCCTGTTGCTCGTCTGGTTCTTCGTGGCGCGCAGCCGCCTGCGCGGGCACGATGCGCGGGCGGATGCGGCCTGGCACGAGATCGAGCTGCAGCTCAAGCGCCGCGCCGACCTCGTGCCGGCGGTGACCGCCGCAGTGCGCGACCACGCCCAGCACGGCGAGCAGGCGCTCGTCGAGATCGAGCGCGCCCGCGCCGAGACGCTGAGCGCCGATTCGCCGGTCGCCGCCTCGACCGCGGAGAACCACTTCCAGGGCGCGCTGCGCGGGCTGTTCGGCGTCGCCGACGCCTACCCGCAGCTCACCGCGAGCCCCGACTTCCTGCGGCTGAAGTCCGACCTCGTGCAGACCGAGGACAAGCTGCAGACCTCCCGCCGCAACTACAACGGCGCCGTGCGCAGCCTGAACGCCGCCGTCACGGCCTTCCCGAACCGCCTCGTCGCCGGCCCCGCCGGCGTGCGCCAGCGCGAGTTCTTCGAGGTCACCGACCGCGCCGCGATCTCCGAGCCGCCGCGCGTGCAGTTCTGAGCCCAGCGCCCGCCGCATCCCCGCCCGCATCCCGCAGAAAGCGCATCCGCACCGCATCATGACGAGCACCGATCTCGACACCAGCTTCATCCCCGCCCTCGACGACATCGAGCGGGCCCGCGAGATCGTCCGCCGCACGACGCGCGTGACCCTCCTCGACTCGGCGAAGTTCCTCGCGCCCCACACCGGCTCGCCGGTCTTCCTGAAGTGCGAGAACATGCAGCGCACCGGCTCGTACAAGATCCGCGGCGCCACGAACCGGCTCGCGCGGCTCACCGCCGAGGAGCGCGAGCGCGGCGTCGTCGCCGCCTCCGCCGGCAACCACGCGCAGGGCGTCGCCTTCGCGGCCCGCGAGCTCGGCATCCCCGCCACCATCTACATGCCGCTCGGCGTGCCGATCCCGAAGCTCGAGGCGACCCGCAACTACGGCGCCGAGGTCGTGCTCGAGGGCCTCAACGTCGGCGAGGCGCTCGAGGGCGCGCAGGCGTTCGCCGAGCGCACCGGGGCGACGTTCATCCACCCCTACGACCACCCCGACATCATCACCGGCCAGGCGACCCTCGGCCTCGACGTGCTCGAGCAGCTGCCCGAGGTCGACACGATCATCGTGCCGATCGGCGGCGGCGGGCTCATCTCGGGCGTCGGCGCGCTCGTGAAGCTCAAGGCCGCCGAGCTCGGCCGCGAGATCCGCGTGATCGGCGTGCAGGCCGCGAACACGGCGCCGTTCCCGGTGTCGCTCGAGGCCGGCGAGCGCGTGAGGATCGAGGCGAAGCCGACCATCGCCGACGGCATCGCCGTCGACGTGCCGGGCTCGCTCACCTTCGAGCTCGTGCGCCGCTTCGTCGACGAGGTCGTCACCGTCAGCGAGGACGACATCGCCCGCGCGATCCTGCTGCTCGTCGAGCGCGCGAAGCTCGTCGTCGAGCCGGCCGGCGCGACGCCGGTCGCGGCGATCATCGCCGGGCTCGTGAAGGGCACCGGCAATACCGTCGCGGTGCTCTCGGGCGGCAACATCGACCCGATGATGCTCGAGAAGGTGATCTCGCAGGGCCTCACCGCCTCCGACCGCTACATGCGCATCATCATCGGCCTGCACGACGTGCCCGGCCACCTCGCGCGCATCGCGACGACGCTCGCCGACATCAACGCGAACGTCATCGAGGTGCTCCACACGCGCCACAACAAGGGGCTGCAGATCACCCAGGTCGAGCTCGAGATCGCCGTCGAGACGCGCGGCTCCGACCACGCGCGGCTCGTGCTCGACTCGCTGCGCGCGGCCGGCTACGAGCCGCGCATCGATCGCGACGCGACGGTCTGAGGACCGGCCGGGGGGCTTCGACGGGCTCGGACCGGCCGGGGCGGCGCTAGGGGCGGAAGGTCTCGACGTCGTGGACGACGACCTCGATGTCGTTGCCGTTCGGCGCGAGGTAGCTCGTCGAGTCGCCGATCTTCAGACCCTCGATGGCCTGGCCGAGCGGGCTGTCGGGGGAGAAGACGCGCAGCTCGGTCTGCGCCTCGAGCTCGCTGTCGGCGAAGAGGAACTTCTGCTCGCGGCCGGCGACGGTCGCGGTGACGACGGTGCCGAGCTCGACGACGCCGGCGGCCTCGGGGGCCTCGGCGACGGTCGCGGTCTTCAGCAGCGCCTCGATCTCGAGGATGCGGGTCTCGATGCGGCCCTGCTCGTCCTTCGCGGCGTGGTAGCCGGCGTTCTCCTTGAGGTCGCCGTCCTCGCGGGCGACCTGGATGTCCTTGGCGATCTCCTGGCGCCGCGTCGTCGACAGGTGCTCGAGCTCCTCGCGGAGGCGGTCGTACGCCTCCTGGGTGAGCCAGGTCGACTCGGGCTGGGTTGCCATGGGGGTCACTCCTCGAATAGAACACGAACCCCGGCGGAGTGCCGGGGTGTTCAGGGCATTCTAGCCGATGGCGGCCCGACGGGGCCGGAGCGCGGGGCTCAGTCGTCGAGCACCCAGCACTCGCGCACCTGCACGATCGAGGCCTGCTGGGTGGTGCGCAGATCGACGACGATGCGCTGGTGCGCCTCCTCCGACGGCGGCAGCTCGACCACCCGGTAGCCGACGCTCGTCGAGCGCTCGTTGTGCGCTTCGATGGCGCAGGCGAGGGGCGTGCCGGGCTGCACCGAGACGCGCGCGTCGATCGTCGCCCGATCGGCGCTCGGCGCCGAGAACGAGGCGGTCTGCGCCTCGACCGTGGCCGCCGGGTTGAGCGCGAAGAAGGCCCAGAAGACGACGGTGCCGATCACGAGCGCGGCGACCGCGAACCACCACAGCCGGCCGGGCGTCGTCGCGGTCCCGCCGGCGGCGCGGGGGCGCCGGCCGCCGTAGCGTTCCGTAAGATCGGTCACTGTCCGTCCTGATCGGGATAAACTGGTGCGTCGTGCCCCAGCCTACCCCGGGCGCGCCGAACGACAGGAGCCGACCCGTGACGCAGCACCGCTTGCTCGCCGTGCACGCCCACCCCGACGACGAGTCGAGCAAGGGCGCGGGCACCTACGCCATGTACGAGGCGCGCGGCGCCGAGGTCATGGTCGTGTCGTGCACCGGCGGCGAGGCCGGCGACGTGCTCAACACCGGCCTGCACGCCCGCGCGCACGCCGAGCGCGACCTCACGGGCCTGCGCCGGGTCGAGATGGCCGAGGCGCAGCGCATCCTCGAGATCGAGCACCGCTGGCTCGGCTACCGCGACTCCGGCATGGCGCGGGAGGACGGCTCGCTCGAGCCGGGCACGTTCGCAGCGATCCCGATCGCGACGAGCGTGCGCCCGCTCATCCGGCTCATCCGCGAGTTCCGGCCGCACGTGCTCGTCACCTACGACGAGCGCGGCGGCTACCCGCATCCCGACCACATCCGCACGCACGAGATCTCGATGCTCGCGTGGGACGAGGCCGCCGCCGACCGCCATCCCGAGCTCGGCGCGCCCTGGTCGGTGCAGAAGCTCTATTACGACCGCACGATGAACGACGAGCGCTTCCGCTCGCTGCTCAGCGAGCTCAAGCTGCATCCCGACAAGAAGCACCTCGCCGACCGCATGGAGGCGGTCGTCGAGCGCATCCTGCAGCGGGCGCAGCGCCGCACCACTCGCATCGCCGTCGGCGACTACCTGCTGCGCCGCGACGACGCGCTGCGGGCGCACGCGAGCCAGGTGGCGCCCGACCACGAGTTCTTCTTCGGCTACCCGCGCGACATCGAGGCGACGGCGTACCCGTTCGAGGACTACGAGCTCGTGCGCAGCCGCGTCGGCGAACCCGCCGACGGGGAGTTCGAGGCCGACCTGTTCGAACGGGTCGTGCTCGAGGGGGAAGAGGGCCGATGACCATCGCCGATCTGCTGCTCGCCGGGGCCACCGTGCCGCCGACGCCGACGTTCGACCCGGCGGAGGTGACGCCCGGGCCGGTCGGCTTCTTCGCGACGATCGGGCTCATGCTCGCCGTCGGGCTCATCGCCATGGGGCTGATGAACCGCATGTCGCGCCTGCAGGCCCGCTACGCCGTGCGCGAGGAGCTCGAGCGCGAGGAGGCGGCCCGCGCCGCCGAGGAGGCCGCCGCGGCCGAGCCGTCCGAGCCGGCGGCGCCCGCCGAGCGCGACGGCGCGACGGCGCCCGAGGAGCCCGGCCGGGCCTGACCGCCCGCGGCCCGCCGCTACGGCGAGACCGGGTCGAGCACGATGAGCAGGATCGCCGTCCAGTGGCACAGCCACGCGACGGCGGTCGCGGCGTGGAAGAACTCGTGGAAGCCGAACGCCTTCGGCCACGGGTTCGGGTGCTTCGTCGCGTAGCCGACGGCGCCGGCGGTGTAGACGAGCCCGCCCACCGCGATGAGCACCATCATCGCCACCGAGGCCTCGAGCAGGTCGCCGAGGTACATCACGGCGATCCAGCCGGTGCCGAGGTAGAGGGCGACGTAGAGCCAGCGCGGCGCCGAGATCCACACGACGTTGAACACGAGCCCGAGCAGCGCCACCGCCCACACGAGCCCGAACAGCAACCAGCCCTTGTCGGGATGCAGGGCGAGCAGCGCGAGTGGCGTGTACGTGCCGGCGATGAGCAGGAAGATGTTCGCGTGGTCGATGCGCCGCAGCACCGCCTTCATCCGCGGCTGCCACTTGATGACGTGGTAGAGCGCCGACATGCCGAACAGCAGGATCGACGAGCCGGTGAACACCAACACCGCGAACACGCCCTTCGCCGAATCGGTGAACGCGAACAGCAGCGAGCCGAGCACGGCGACGACCGGCGTCGACACGAGGTGGATCCAGCCGCGCGCCGCGGGGCGGTGGAACGCGAGGATGCGGTTGCGCGCGATGCGGCGGATGCGCCGGCGGCGGGCCGCGGCGGCGCCCGTCTCGGCGGGGCGGAGGGTCGGCGGGGTCACACTCGGCACGATACGCGGTCGACTAGATTGGCGGTTGTGAGACTGCGACCGACCGTGCGGCAGCCCGAGCTGCTCTACAAGCTCTACGCGCGCCGCCTGTGGCGGACGCTCGAGCGCACGGCGGCGCGCCCGCAGCACCTCGCGATGATCATCGACGGCAACCGCCGGTGGGCGAAGCAGCTCGGCCTGCAGGACGCCGCCGCGGGCCACCGCGCGGGCGCGGCGAAGATGATCGAGTTCCTCAGCTGGTGCGATCGCGCCGGCATCTCGACGGTGACCCTCTACCTGCTCTCGCGCGACAACCTCACGGGCCGCTCGAGCGGCGAGCTCGCCGAGCTGCAGCGCATCATCGCGAGCCTCGCGCGCGACATCGCCGCGAACGAGCGCTGGCAGGTGCAGCACGTCGGCGACGTCGCCGGGCTCGCCCCCGAGCTCGCGGCGGCCCTCGACGAGGTCGAGCGGCGCACCGCGCCGCGCCGCGGGATGCACGTGAACCTCGCGGTCGGCTACGGCGGCCGCACCGAGATCGTCGACGCGATGCGCGCGATCGTGCGCGAGCACGCCGAGGGCGGCGGCACCGTCGCCGAGCTCGCCGGCATCCTCACCCCCGAGCTCATCGGCGAGCACCTCTACACCGGCGGCCAGCCCGACCCCGACCTCGTGATCCGCACCTCGGGGGAGCAGCGGCTCAGCGACTTCATGCTCTGGCAGTCGGCGCACTCGGAGTTCTACTTCGTCGAGGCGCTCGGGCCCGATCTGCGCGAGGTCGACTTCCTCCGCGCGCTGCGCGACTTCGCCGACCGCGAGCGCCGCTACGGCAAGTAGCCGCCGCCTCCGGCGTGTCGCGACACGCCCGCAACTTCAAGCGCGGGTTGCAGGATGCGCACCCCATCCGTCACATGCGCCACTCCCGCCACATCCGCAACAGCCGAGGTGAACTTCGGGTAACGGCCTCGTGCGCGGCGCGCGCACTCACCGGCCGCGCCGCCGGCAGGGGTTAGCGTGGCGGGCATCAGGGGAGGTTCCTGATCGGGACGGCCACACGATCGTTTCGACCCCAGCGACCACGTGGCCGTCACGCACCACCGAAACGAGCACCGCAGCTCGGCGAGGAGCGAGACCGCCGTGACCACCGCGACGAACCCCGACATGCTCGACGAGGGCACCACCGCATCCCACCACCCGCTCGACGACCGCATCGGAGGGGCGCCGGTGCGCACGAAGGTGCGCACCTACGTGCTCGACACCTCGGTGCTGCTCAGCGACCCGCGGGCGCTGCTGCGCTTCGCCGAGCACGAGGTGGTGGTGCCGATCATCGTCATCACCGAGCTCGAGAAGAAGCGCCACGACCCCGAGCTCGGCTACTTCGCCCGGCAGGCGCTGCGCCTGCTCGACAGCTTCCGCATCGAGCACGGCCGCCTCGACTTCCCGATCCCCGTCGGCGACGAGGGCGGCACGCTGCGCGTCGAGCTCAACCACTCGAGCCAGAACGTGCTGCCGAGCGGCATGCAGCTCGGCGACAACGACTCGCGCATCCTCGCGGTCGCCGCGAACCTCGCCGCCGAGGGCTGCGAGGTGACCGTCGTGTCGAAGGACCTCCCGATGCGCGTGAAGGCCTCGTCGATCGGCCTCGCCGCCGACGAGTACCGCCACGAGCTCGTGCGCGACTCGGGCTACACCGGCCTCGCGCACGTCGACCTCGGCGGCGAGGCGATGAGCGAGCTCTACGAGCACGAGGAGCTCACGACCGACGAGGTCGCCGACCAGCCCGTGAACACCTCGGTGATCATCTCGTCGGAGCGCGGCTCGGCGCTCGGCCGCGTCGTCGGCGACCGCCGCATCCGGCTCGTGCGCGGCGACCGCGACGCGTTCGGCGTGCACGGCCGCTCGGCCGAGCAGCGGCTCGCCATCGACCTGCTGCTCGACCCGGGCGTCGGCATCGTCTCGCTCGGCGGCCGCGCCGGCACCGGCAAATCGGCGCTCGCGCTCGCCGCGGGCCTCGAGGCGGTGATGGAGCGGGGGCTGCACCGCCGCATCATGGTGTTCCGGCCGCTGTTCGCGGTCGGCGGCCAGGAGCTCGGCTACCTGCCCGGCGACCAGGACGAGAAGATGAACCCCTGGGGGCAGGCGGTCTACGACACGCTCACGTCGATCGTCTCGGAGCACGTGCTCGACGAGGTGATCGACCGCGGGATGCTCGAGATCCTGCCGCTCACCCACATCCGCGGCCGCTCGCTCCACGACGCGTTCGTGATCGTCGACGAGGCGCAGTCGCTCGAGCGCAACGTGCTGCTCACGATGCTCTCGCGCGTCGGCCAGAACTCGCGCGTCGTGCTCACCCACGACGTCGCCCAGCGCGACAACCTCCGCGTCGGCCGGCACGACGGCATCGCCTCGGTGATCGAGACGCTGAAGGGGCAGGAGCTGTTCGGCCACATCACGCTGCAGCGCTCGGAGCGCAGCGCGATCGCGGGCCTGGTCACCGATCTGCTCGAGGACTTCGAGATCCGCTGAGCGGCGACGGGAGCGCCCCCGGGCCCGTGCGGGTCCGGGGGCGCTCCGGCGCGCGCCGCGGTGGCGTCAGCGGTGGTGATCGGCGGTGCAGTCGAGCAGGCTCCGCAGCTGGTGCTCGAGCAGCACGAGGCCCTCGTCGAGCCGCGCCGCGCGATCGCGGGCGATCCAGCGCGCCGAGTTCATCAGCCCGCCGGCGATGAACTGGCTCAGCGCATCGGCGGTGAGCGGGCCGAGCGCGCAGCCCGCGACGTGGCCCTCGATGAACTTGCGGTAGCCGAGGGCGACCTCGCTGCGGGCGCCCGAGCCGGACCCGGCGAAGTCGAGCCAGCGCGACCAGCCGAGCACCGTCGGGCCGTCGTCGAGCAGCAGCCGGGCGCGGTCGGGCTCGGTCGAGCACCGCACGTAGGCGACGCAGGCGGCGAGGAACCGGTCGTGCGGGTCGTCGCGCCCCTCGAGGGCCTCGGCGACGGTGGCGAACACCTCGCGCTCGGCCTGCAGGACGGCCTCGCGGAACAGCTCGTCCTTCGACGAGAAGTGGTGGTACATCGCGCCCTTGGTGAGGCCGAGCGACTCGGTGATGTCGCGGAGCGACACCGAGTCGTAGCCGCGCTCCGCGAATGCCGAGCGGGCGGCCGCGATCAGTTCGCGGCGGGTGCGCTCCGATTTGGCGGCGAGCGAGCTCATTGGTTCTCCTTCTGCGGGAGCCGGACGATCGGCGGGGGTGGAACGGGGTCGTCGGGGAAGAGCGAGGCGGGCGCGAGCACGAGCACGTTGTCGTCGAGCGGGGCGCCGTCGCGGTCGAGGCCGTGGATGCGGGCGCCGGCGAGGACGGTCTCGTAGCGGCGGTGGAAGTGGCCGTGGAACACGTGCGCCGGCCGCACCGCGTCGAACACGGCGCGCACCCGGTGCCGGTGCTCGGCGGCGAGCTGCACCTCGGCATCGGGGAAGCGGCCCGCCCAGTCGCAGGGGGTGTCGGCGCCGGCGGGGGAGTCGTGGCAGACGAGCACGTCGCCGGGGCCGCCGGCGCGCACGCGGGCGATGTCGGCGTCGCCGATCGCCTCCTGCGGCCACCACGTCTCGCCGGGCACGAGGTCGAGGCGGTTCACCGAGGTGGCGCCGCCGCAGGCGACCCAGGTGCGGCCCGCCCACGTCCAGCGCGCGCCGCGGGGGAGGTGCCGGATGCGCTCGCCGACGCGGCCGAGGCCGCGCTCGTCGGCGGGAAGCCGGTCGAGCAGGTCGAAGTCCTCGTGATTGCCGTCGACGAAGAGGAGCCAGGCCGGCTCGCGGCCGTCGGTCGGGTCGGCGAGCGCCGCGTCCACCGCCGCGAGGTAGGCCGGGTCGTAGACGTCGCCGAAGTCGCCGACGTGCACGATCGTCGTCGCGCCCTGGGCGCGGGCGTGCGCGATCGCCGCGACGGCGGGCTCGGCGGCGCCGTGCCAATCGCCCGCGACGGCGAGGATCGCGGGCTCGGCGAACGGATCGGTCATAGTCGCTCCAGCGTAGTCGCAAACGACTGTCGGGTTGCCGTTCTGGGCCCTGCCCGCCGGCGATTCCGCCCGATCCCACCCCTTGGGGTGAAGCGGCCTGTGGATGGACCGCCGGTGCGACGCCCCGCCGCCGTACCCTGCCGGCGTGCTCCTCGACCTCGGCCCCGCGCATCCGCTCGCCGCGACGCTCGTCGCCTGCTGGGCAGCGCTCGTCACCCCGGCGCTCGTCCGTCACGACCTCGCCGAGCACCGGCTGCCGAACCGGCTCGTGCATCCGGGCTGGCCGCTCGCCGGCATCGCGCTCGTCACTGCGGCGATCGAGCGCGGGGCGGCCCCCGTTGCGGCGCTCGTCGCGGGCGTCGCGACCGCCGTCGCGCTCATCGGCCTCGCGCTCGGCGGCGGCCTCGGGATGGGGGATGCGAAGCTCGCGGTGCCGCTCGCGATCGGGCTCGCGCTCGCGCATCCCGCGCGGATCGCGATCGCCGCGCCCGTCGCCCTCGGCATCGGCGCGATCGCGGCGCTCGTCGCCCTCGCGCGCACCCGCGACCGGCGCGCGCGCATCCCGTTCGGGCCGCCCCTGCTGCTCGGCTACTGGACGGGCTGGCTCGCGTAGGCTTGGTGAATACCATTCCCCATTCTGAAAGGGTTGCAACGTGGTGGAGACGAACAACACCGAGTACCGCATCGAGCACGACACGATGGGCGAGGTGAAGGTCCCCAAGAACGCCCTCTACTCGGCGCAGACGCAGCGCGCCGTCGAGAACTTCCCGATCTCGGGCCAGGGCCTCGAGGACCGCCAGATCATCGCGCTCGCGCAGGTGAAGCGCGCCGCGGCGATCGTGAACGCGAAGCTCGGCATCCTCGACGAGGACCGCTCGAAGGCGATCGTCGCCGCCGCCGAGGAGATCATCGGCGGCAAGCACCTCGACCAGTTCCCGATCGACGTGTACCAGACCGGCTCGGGCACCTCGTCGAACATGAACACCAACGAGGTGCTCGCGAACCTCGCCACCGCCTCGCTCGGCGACAAGGTGCACCCGAACGACCACGTCAACGCCTCGCAGTCGTCGAACGACGTGTTCCCGACCTCGGTGCACGTCGCCGTCACCGGCGCGCTCATCGAGGACCTCGTCCCCGCCCTCGACCACCTCGCGGGCAAGCTCGAGGCGAAGGCCGAGCTCTGGAAGGACGTCGTCAAGGCCGGCCGCACCCACCTCATGGACGCCACCCCGGTCACCCTCGGCCAGGAGTTCGCCGGCTACGCGCGGCAGATCCGCCTCGGCATCGCCCGCGTCGAGGCGACCATCGAGCGCGTCGCCGAGGTGCCGCTCGGCGGCACCGCCGTCGGCACCGGCATCAACACGCCGCAGGGCTTCTCCGAGCAGGTCATCGCCGAGCTCGCCTCGAGCACCGGCCTGCCGCTGCACGAGGCGAAGGACCACTTCGAGGCGCAGAGCGCGCGCGACGCGCTCGTCGAGGCGTCGGGCGCGCTGCGCACCATCGCCGTCTCGCTGACGAAGATCAACAACGACCTGCGCTGGATGGGCTCGGGCCCGAACAC
>JAAYAS010000315.1 GCA_012719255.1 Microbacteriaceae bacterium
CCGCGATGGGCACGGTCGCCCGCCACGGTCGGCTCCGCAAGACCACCGGCACCCGCTCGGTGCTCAAGGCGATCTCGATGGTGCTCGGCGTCGTGCTCGTCTCGGCGACGATCTTCGGCGGCATCGTCTGGGCGAACCTGCAGTCGGGCGTCACCACCTTCGACCTCGCCGACAACAGCGAGACCGGCGATCAGAAGGGCCTCGCCGCCTACCAGGGCGGCGTGAACATCCTGCTCGTCGGCAGCGACGACCGCACCGGGCAGGGCGAGGAGTTCGGCGAGGGCGACCCCGACGCCGAGGGCGTGCTCAACGACGTGAACATGATCCTCCACCTCGCCGCCGACCACTCGCACGCCACCGTCGTGTCGATCCCGCGCGACACGCTGGTCGACACCCCGCAGTGCACGAGCGACGAGGGCGAGCTCGTCGACGAGCAGTACGGCGTGATGTTCAACTCGATCCTCGGCACCGGCGGCATGAACTGCGTCGTCGCGGCGGCCGAGGAGATGAGCGGCCTCGACATCCAGTTCGCGGCGATGGTGAAGTTCCTCGGCGTCATCGAGATGTCGAACGCCGTCGGCGGCGTCGAGGTCTGCGTCGAGCAGCCGATCGACGACCCGTACCTCGGGCTGCAGCTCGACCCGGGCTACCACGACCTGCAGGGCGGCGACGCGCTGAAGTTCCTCCGCACCCGCCACGGCGTCGGCGACGGCAGCGACCTCACGCGCATCTCGAACCAGCAGCTCTTCCTCGCCGCGCTGATGCGCTCGCTGAAGAGCGACGACACGCTCTCGAACCCGACGAAGCTCTACGGCATCGCCCGCGCGGTGACTCAGAACATGGTGCTCTCGGCGAACCTCAACAGCATCGACACGATCGTGAGCCTCGCGGTCGCACTCCAGGACGTGCCGCTCGAGCGCATCGCGTTCGTGCGCCTCCCCGTCGGGTACTCCGAGTGGGATGCGAGCCGCGTGATCCCCACCGACGAGGCCGAGCTGCTCTGGGAGATGCTCCGCAACGACGAGCAGCCGAACGTGCAGCTCGACGAGTCGGTGTCGGATCAGTCGGACTCCGGCGACGACCCGGCCACCGCCGACGGCGGCGAGACCGATCCGGCCACCGACGAGCCGACCGACGAGCCCTCGGACGAGCCCGCCGACGGCGCGGGCGACTCGGGCGACGCGCTCGCCGACGGCGGCGCGGATGCGGCGGCGACCCCGACCGCGACCCCCACCCCGACGCTCGACGGCCAGACGGCCGCCGACGAGACCTGCTCGAACGCCGGCGTCGACCTCTGGTGACGGCCGCCGCCCCGCGGCCGCCGGTCTCGGGGATGCCGCGAGTGTGTAAGATGGCGTGGTCTGGACGCGTGCTAGAGAGGCCGAATAGACCACCCTGCTAAGGTGGGGCCCCGCGTTAGTGGGGCCGTGGGTTCGAATCCCACCGCGTCCGCCAGGCGAAGCGCCGCGGCACCGGATCCGGATGCCGCGGCGCAGTGCTTTCCGCCCCGGCCGCCACCGGCCCCGCGCGCCGCCTCAGGCGCGCCGCGCCCGCCCGAACGGCTTCGGATCGGGCTTGTGCTTCAGCGGCAGCACCACGAGCGCGACGATCGAGGCGACGAGGATGATGCCCCCGACCATCCCGACGAGCGCCGGCCAGCCGAGCGACTGGAAGAACAGGCCGCCGACGAAGCCGAAGATGCTCGAGCCGATGTAGTACGAGAGGTTGTAGAGCGCCGTCGACTGCGCCCGTCCCCGCTTCGGGTGGGCGCCGGCCCAGCCGGATGCGGTGGAGTGCGAGGCGAAGAACGCGCCGGTGAACACGATCAGGCCGAGCACGATCATCCAGATGCTCGGGATGAGCAGCAGCGCGAGCGAGGCGAGCGCGATCGCGTCGGAGACGAGCATCACGATCTTGCGGCCGTACCGGCCGGCGAGGCGGCCGGCGATCGGCGAGGTGACGGTGCCGGCGAGGTAGGCGAGGAACACGAGCGAGGTGATCCACACCGGCAGCAGGAACGGGTCGTCGGTGAGGTGGTAGCCGAGGTAGTTGTAGAGCGCGACGAAGCCGCCCATGAGCAGGAACGGCTGCAGGTAGAGCGTGAGCAGCACCGGGTCCTTGAGGTGCCGGCCGGCGTTGCGGGCGGTCGACCGGATCGAGTCGCCGACGGTGCCGCCCGATCTGCCGAGCGGCACGAACCCCTGCGGCTGCGGCGAGAGCGCGATGAACAGCGCCGCCGAGAGGATCGACAGCGCGGTGATCGCGAGGAAGCCGAGCTGCCACGAGCCGGTGAACTCGCCCACGGGACCCAACACGATGCGGCCCGAGAGCCCGCCGACGGTGTTGCCGGCGATGAACGTGCCGACCGCGGCGGCGGCGTCGAGCTTGTGGATCTCCTCGTTGATGTACGCCATCGCGACGGCGGGCACGCCGCCGAGGGCGAGGCCCTCGACGAAGCGCACGGTGAGCGCGAGCTCGAAGGTGGGCATGAGCGTGACGACGAGGCCGAGGATCGTCGCCGCCGCGATCGCGATCGAGATCGTGCGCTTGCGGCCGATGCGGTCGGCGACGAGCGACCACGGGACGGTGGCGATCGCGAGCCCGGCCGTGCCCATCGACACCATGAGCGACGACTGCGCGGTGCTCACCTCGAAGAACGCGCTGATCTCGGGGAGCACGGCCTGGGGCGCGTAGAGCTGCGCGAACGTCGCGATGCCGGCGAGCAGCATCGCGAGCTGGATGCGCCGGTAGTGGCCGGTGCCGCGACGGTGCCCGATCCACGTGGTGCCCGTCTCGGAGAAGCCAGGATCGCTGATGGTCACGCCCTCTACCGTACCGCCGACGCCGGTTTGCCTTTCGTCGCGGCACGGTGCTAGTCTTGCTCAGTCGTCGCGAGACGGCACGCGCCCGTAGCTCAATGGATAGAGCATCTGACTACGGATCAGAAGGTTAGGGGTTCGAGTCCCTTCGGGCGCGCACTGTGTGGAGACAGTAGAACCCCCGGTCAGGAAGAGATTCCGACCGGGGGTTCGCACTTTCCCGGGCCGACCGGGGCGGACGTCGAGCCGCGCTGGGGGACGCTGTGGGGGTACCGAGTTCTCCCCGTTGCCGGAGGTGCCCCCATGATCGAGGCGGAGCGGATCGCGCGCGAGGCGCACGAGGGTCAGTTCGACAAGGCGGGGCGCCCGTACGTCGAGCATCCCGCACGGGTCGCGGCCTGGGCGGCGCGGCTCGACCCGGATGCGCCGAGCGCGGTCATCGAGGCCGCCTGGCTGCACGACGTGCTCGAGGACACGCCGTTCACCCGCGACGACCTCGCCGCGCGCGGCATCTCGGCGGAGGCGATCGCGATGGTCGAGGCGGTGACCAAGCGCGACGGCGAGCCGGTCGAGGCGTACTTCGAGCGGGTGCGCGCCTGCCCCGGCGCCGCCGACGTGAAGCGCGCCGACCTCGCCGACAACACCGACCCCGCCCGGCTCGCGCTGCTCGACGCCGACCGGCGGGCGAAGCTCGAGGCGAAGTACGCCCGCGCGTTCGGACTGCTCGGCATCCCGCCGGTGCACGGGGCGGGGCAGTAGGTCCCGGTCGATCGCGACCGCATCCATGCATCCGCATGCACCACCCATCCCGCATCCAGCCCCGCCGCCTAGCGTGAGCCCCATGAGCGACGACACCCGCACCGACGGCCACCCCGAGCACTCGACGCCCGGCACCTACTCGAGCGAGGGCAAGGAGTTCTCGCGCGACACCCGCTACATCACCGATCGCATCACCCGCGACGCGCGGCCGGTCGGCGAGGGCATCCGCACCTGGCCGGTCGAGGCCGGGCGCTACCGCCTCGTCGTCGCCCGCGCCTGCCCGTGGGCGCACCGCGCGATCATCGTGCGGCGCCTGCTCGGGCTCGAGGACGCCATCTCGATGGCGATCTGCGGCCCGGTGCACGACGAGCGCTCGTGGACGTTCGACAAGTCGCCCGGCGGCGTCGACCCGGTGCTCGGCTTCGAGCGGCTGCAGCAGGCGTACTTCGCGCGCGACCCCGAGTACCCCCGCGGCATCACGGTGCCGGCGATCGTCGACGAGGGCTCGAAGGGCGTCGTCACCAACGACTTCCCGTTCATCACGCTCGACTTCTCGACCGAGTGGACCGCGCACCACCGCGACGGGGCGCCCGACCTCTACCCCGAGGCGCTGCGCGACGAGATGGATGCGGTGATGCGGCGCATCTACACCGAGATCAACAACGGCGTCTACCGCTGCGGCTTCGCCGGCTCGCAGGAGGCCTACGACGCCGCCTACGAGCGCCTGTTCACCGCGCTCGACGAGGTGTCGGCGCGGCTCGAGACCCGCCGCTACCTCATGGGCGACGCGATCACCGAGGCCGATGTGCGGCTGTTCACCACGCTCGTGCGCTTCGACGCCGTCTACCACGGGCATTTCAAGTGCAACCGCTCGAAGCTCAGCGAGATGCCGGTGCTCTGGGCCTACGCCCGCGACCTGTTCCAGACGCCCGGCTTCGGCGACACCACCGACTTCGTCGACATCAAGCGGCACTACTACGAGGTGCACCGCGACCTCAATCCGCTCGGCATCGTGCCGAAGGGGCCGTCGCTCGCGAACTGGCTGAGCCCTCACGGCCGCGAGGAGCTCGGCGGCGCGCCGTTCGGCGACGGCACCGCGCCCGGCGAGGTGCGCGACCCGCTCGAGCCGGGGCACGGCATCATCGGCTGAGCCGCCGGGATGCGAGGCGGCCGCCCGCGCTCAGCGCCGCGGACGCGGCCGCACGAGCACGTCGGCGATCTGCGCGTCGTCGCCGGCGTCGACGACGAAGCGCACGACCCCCGCCACCGAGGCCGGCTCGAGGTAGTCGTCGGGACGGTACTCGCCGCCGAGGCCCGCCTGCAGCTCGACCTGCATCGGCGTCGCGACCTGCCCGGGCATCACGGTGGCGACCCGGATGCCGTCGGGCTCGACCTCGAGCCGCAGCGTGTCGGCGAGGCCCTTCAGCGCGTGCTTCGTCGCGACGTAGGCGCCCATCTCGCGGGCGGGCCGCACCGACACCCCCGAGCCGATGAACACGACGGTGCCGCGCGCCGCGCGCAGGAGCGGCAGGGCGAGGCGGGTGATCAGCGCGGGGGCGATGACGTTCGTGTCGAACTGCCGGTGCCACTCGGCCGCGTCGGTGCGCTCGAAGGCTGCGGTGCCGACGGCCGCCGAGTGCACGAGCACGTCGAGCCGGTCGAAGCCGCCGAGCAGCTCGGCGATGGGGCCGTCGTCGGCGAGCGCGGCGGGATCGGTGAGCTCGGCGGCGAGCGCGCGGTCGGCGCCGACCTCCGCGAGGCGGGCGCGGTCGCGGCCGAGCGCGATCACCTCGTGCGTGCGCGCGAGGTCGCGGGCGATCTCGCGCCCGATCCCGCTGCTGGCTCCGGTGACGAGGGCGATCGGGCGGGCAGCAGGCATCTCGGGCTCCTATGCGGTGGTGGCGGCCTTCGGTTCGACCGACGCGGCAGGCCATTGTGGCGCGATGCGCTGGGCGACCGCGGTGAGCGCCTCGGCGACGGGGCGGTAGAGGCTCCAGGTGCCGGCGCGCTGCACCGTGAGGTAGCCGGCGTCGAGCAGCACCTTCACGTGGTGCGAGACGGTCGACTGCGACAGCCGCAGCTCGGCGACGAGCGCGGTGACGGTGGTGGGCTCGGGCATGCGCTCGGCCGCGAACGAGAGGATGCGGAGTCGAGTGGGATCGGCGAGCACCTGGAACTCGTAGGCGAGCTGCGCCGCCTCGGCGGCGGTGAGACGGGTGCCGCCCTCCCGACCGGGCCATGCGGTCATCGGTGGGACCCCTTTCGCAGACGGTTGCAGAGGTCGGTGAGCGTCGCGAGCTCGTCCTGCGAGAGCACGCGGCCGACCCGTTCGTGGATGTTGCGCGCGTGCACACGGCCCGCGCGTCGGAAGGCGTCCTCGCCCTCCGGGGTCAGCGACACGATCGTGCCGCGGGCGTCGAGCTCGTCCTCGCGCTTCTCGACGAAGCCGCGCTGCACGAGCCGGTCGACGAGGCGCGACACCGACGACTGCGTGATGAGCACCGCCGAGTTGAGGTCGCGCAGCCGCACGGCGCGGCGCGGCTCGCGGTAGATGTTGAAGAGCACGTCGTACTCGTTCATCGACATGCCCACGTCGACGAACTCGCGGCGGAGGTCGCGCATGATCGACACCTGGGCTCGGAAGAGGGCTTCCCAGGCGTCGGTCGGCTGAATCGGAGAGCTGGACATCGTCCGTTCAGCCTACCGCGGGAAGACATTCCGAGGGTAGATAATCCGCTTCCGGTGCATGGATTCACCGGATTCCGTCAGGGGTCTGGGCCGTTCGGCGGATGCGCCGTCCATCGAACGGGCGATGCCGACGGCGCTCGGATCAGAGCCGGTCGGGCGAGGGCGCCGGCGCGTGCACGACGCGGGCGTCGGCGTGCCGGTCGAAGCGGTAGCCGCCGCCCCGCACGGTGCGCACGATGTCGGCGTACTCGCCGAGCTTCTTGCGCAGCCGGCGCACGTGTACGTCGATCGTGCGCTCGTGCGGGCGCTCCTCGGTCGAGTCGGCCCAGAGCACGTCGATGATCTCGTCGCGGCCGACGGTGCGGCCCTCGCGGAGCACGAGCACCTGCAGCAGCTCGAACTCCTTGTAAGTGAGGTCGGCGTTCTCGCCGTGCACCGAGACGCGCTTGCGCGAGGTGTCGATGATCACCTTCGCGGCGCTGCGGCGCGCCTCCTCCTCGCGCTCGGCCTGCTGGCGCTCGGCGCGCGAGTCGGTGACGGCGCGGGGCTCCTGCAGGGCGAGGCGCACGAGGTCGATCGACTCGCCGGGGGTGCCGGCGGGCGCGAACGCCACCGAGGCGTAGCTGCGGGCCCGCGGGGCGCGCTCGGCGAGCACCTCGCGCAGGGCGGTGACGAGCTCGGTGAGGGTGGCCTGGTCGGCGTCGTCGACGCCGACGTAGAGGGCGAAGCCGCGCAGCTCGGGCGCGGTCGAGACGGCGGCGGTGCGCTCGGCCGCGGTGTAGGCGGCGGGGCCCGAGACGGCGCTGAGGCCGGGGCGGGCGGGCTGGTCGGCGGGGCGGAGCGGGGTGACGTTGGCGACGGCCATGGCTGGTGTCCTTCGGATGATGGATCCCTGCGGACGCGCGGGATCAGCGGGCGGACTCGCCCTGATCGCGAGGCGCGGATGCGGCGCTCGCTCGAGTGCGCGACTCGGGCTCGAGTCGGCGGGATGCCCGTGACGGGCGGGGCCGGCGCGCCTCAGAACGGGCGCGGGCGGGAGGACGGCGGTGCGGGGCGGGGGACTACCGGCACATTCGACAGCACATCGCGCCGGCCATCATCATGCCGGCGCGTCCTGCCACCTCGAAGGCGGTCACAGGGCGTGCGATCGTTGCAGTCATGACGCTCAGTGTCGACCATGCGGTCGGGGAAAGTCAACCGGGCGCGGTTCAGTCGGCGACGCCGTAGAGGCGGTCGCCGGCGTCGCCGAGGCCCGGCACGATGTACCCGTGGTCGTTCAGCCGCTCGTCGAGCGCGGCGACGACGACGTTCACCTCGTCGCCCGGGAAGCGCTCCTGCATGAGCTCGACGCCCTCGGGCGCCGCGACGAGGCACACGGCGGTGACCTCGGTGGCGCCGGCCTCGATGAGGAAGTCGACCGTCGCGGCGAGCGAGCCGCCGGTCGCGAGCATCGGGTCGAGCACGAAGCACTGCCGGTGCGCGAGGTCGTCGGGGAGGCGCTTCGCGTAGGTCTCGGGCTGCAGCGTCTCCTCGTTGCGGCGGATGCCGACGAAGCCGACCTCGCAGTGCGGCATGAGCTTGAGGAAGCCGTCGAGCATGCCGAGCCCGGCGCGGATGATCGGCACCGCGAGCGGCAGCGGCTCGGCGCAGCGCGAGCCGGTGGTCGGCCCGACGGGCGTGCGGATCTCGACCGGCTCGACGTGGAGCGTGCGGGTGGCCTCGTAGGTGAGCAGGTTGACGAGCTCGGAGACGAGCTCGCGGAACACCGGCGACGAGGTGCGCTCGTCGCGCAGCAGGGTCATCTTGTGATCGATGAGCGGGTGGTTCGCGACGTGCAGCTGCATGCCGCCAGCGTAATCACCGAAGCTGGTCGAAGAACCCGCGCAGCGGCGCCGCGCACTCGTCGGCGAGCACGCCCGCGACGACCTCGGCGCGGATCGGCAGCCGGCCGTCGCGGAGGAGGTCGTACTGCGAGCCGGCGGCGCCCGCCTTCTCGTCCCACGCGCCGATGACGACGCGCGCGACGCGGGCGGTGAGGGCGGCGCCCGCGCACATCGCGCAGGGCTCCAGCGTGGTGACGAGCGTGCAGCCGTCGAGCCGCGAGGTGCCGAGCTCGGCGGCCGCGGCGCGCAGCGCGACGATCTCGGCGTGCGCGGTCGGGTCGCCGCTCGCCTCGCGGCGGTTGCGGCCGCGGCCGATGATGCGGCCCGCCGGGTCGGCGACGACCGCGCCGATCGGCAGGTCGCCGGTGGCGGGCGCCTCGCGCGCCTCGGCGAGCGCCTCGCGCATCAGCGCGACGAGGTCGTCGGGGACGCGCACGGCGGCTCCGCGTGACGATCGGCGGGGGCTAGTCCCAGCTGCGGATGACGATCGACTCGGTCGGCACCTCGGCGCGGCGCGGCTCGGTGACGTCGGGCTCGACGAACACGGCGTGCGCGTTCGGCGCGACGTCGCGGATGAGCTTGCGCACCTCGGCGATGACCGGCGGCAGCGCGTAGAGCTCGTCGATGTTCGCGAGAGCGATGCGCACGCCGACCACGTCGATCTCGCCGTCGGTGAAGGCCGTGCGCACCTGGACGACCTCCTCGACGTGAACGCTCGTCAGCAGCGCCTCGCGGATCTCAGCGGTCAGAGCGGGGTTCGTCACGGTGTCTCCTCGGCATCGGGGAAGGCGGGGCGCCCATCGGGATGGGCTGACGATCAGCATACGACGCGCACCATAGACTCTTCCGCGTGACCGCCGACGAGAACCTCCCCGCCACCGCGCCCGAGTCCGCCGAGCTGCCGACGATCGCCCTGCTCGGCACCGGCAACATGAACGGCGCGATCCTCGCCGGGCTCACCCGGCCGGGCGCCGGCCCCGCCGAGCCGGTGCGGGTCACCGCCCGCAGCGAGGCGAGCGCCGAGCGGCTGCGCGCCCTGCCGCGCACCGCCGCGGCCGCGCTCGAGACCGACCCCGGTGCGAACCGCGCCGCCGTCGACGGCGCCGGCATCGTCGTCGTCGGCACGAAGCCGGCGATGGTGCCGGGCGTGCTCGCCGACATCGCGGATGCGCTCGCCCCCGGCGCCGTGGTGATCTCGATCGCCGCGGGCGTCGAGACCGCGACGATGGCCGCATCCCTGCCCGCGCACGCGCGCATCGTGCGCGCCATGCCGAACACGCCCGCGACGATCGGCCTCGGCGTCACCGGCATCGCCGCCGGCCGCGGCGCCGACGCCGAGGCGATGGCGCTCGCGCGCGCGGTGTTCGAGTCGGTCGGCAGCGTGCTCGAGGTCGACGAGGCGCTCATCCCGGCGATCGGCGCCGCCTCGGGCTCGGGGCCGGCGCACGTGTACCTCCTCATCGAGCGGATGATCGAGGCGACCGAGCGCGTCGGCCTCGACGCCGATGCGGCGGCCGACCTCGTCATCGAGAACTTCCGCGGCGCCGTCGAGATGGTGCGCGCCGACCGCGAGGCCGGCCCCGCCGAGCTGCGCCGCCGGGTGACGAGCCCGAACGGCACCACCGAGCGCTCGATCGCGGTGCTCGAGGAGGCCGGCCTCGCCGAGCTTTTCACCCGCAGCCTCGAGGCGAACATCGCGCGCAGCCGCGAGCTCGCCCGCGAGGCCGCCGACCCCGCCGACCCGGCCGACCCGGTCGGCCCGGCCGGCCCCGCCGCTCCGGCGCAGCGATGAGCCGCCGCCTCGAGTTCCCCGAGAACCTCTACGACGTCCTCGGGGTCGACCCCGCCGCGAGCGCCGACGAGATCCGCCGCGCCGGCCGCCGCCGGCAGCGGGAGGCGCACCCCGACCTCGGCGGCAGCGCCGACGAGTTCACGCGCGTGCGCCTCGCGCTCGAGGTGCTCTCGCATCCCCGCCACCGCGCCGAGCACGACGCCTGGCTCGCGAGCGCCCGCGGCATCGCCACCCCGGTGCGCCCCGACGGCGTGCGGCTGCGGCAGCAGCAGCGCGCCCCGCGCACCGCCAGGCCGCCCCGCAGCCCTGCGCAGCCGGCCGCTCGGCGCTCGACCGCCGGGGCCGAGACCCCCGCGTTCGACCGCATCCCGAAGCCCGTCGTCGACGCCCGCCGGATGGGCTGGTACCGCCGCGCCTGGGCCCGGCCCGCCGACGTCTGGCCGGGCGCCCGCCCGGTCGCGCCCGCGGTGAGCGCCCGCGAGCTCGCGACGGCGCTGCCGTTCGCGCTCGTGCTCGTCGCGCTCGTGGTGCTGCTCGCCGTGCCCGTGACGCCGATCGCGACGCCCTGGTGGCCGATCGGCGCGGTCGTGCTCGTCATCGCCGGCGCCTGGATCGCGCTGCGCGGCCGGGGCCTGCGGGCCCAGCTCGCGACGACGCTCCTCTGGCTCGGCACCGCGATCGCCGCGCTCTCGGCGGCGGTCGGCTTCTTCGAGGCGATGGCCCGCGTGCTCGCCGGCGACACCGAGCCGCCGTGGGTGCACATCGTGCGCGCGATCGGCGCGCTCGCCGTCGCCGCGCTCGGTCTGCTCGCGTGGTGGGGCCTGCGGCCCCGCAACCGCCGGATGCGGCTCGAGCGGATGCTGCAGCGGCTCGCCGACGAGTCGGCGCCGCCCGCCGACAGCGAGGAGCAGCGCTTCGGCGAGCCCGGCGGCACCGCGCTCACCCGCTCGGCGCCGGGCGTGAACCCGGTGCGCCGCCGCTTCGCCGAGCAGCTCGTCGGCGAGGCGCTCGAGCAGCTCGCCCGCATCCCCGGCGCCCGCATCGTGCACGGCGTGCGGCTGCCGGGCGGCGACCCCGGGGTCGCGACGATCTCGCACGCGGTGCTCGCGGGCCGCCGGCTCGTGCTCGTCGACGCCGAGCTGCGCGCCCCGGGCGAGTACGCCGTCGACGCGCGCGGCGCCCTCACCCGCGACGGCGCGCCGCTGCCGCAGACGGTGGAGTTCCCGCACCGGGTCGAGCGGATGCACGAGCACTTCGGCGACGCCGCCGAGGTGCGCGGCTGGCTCGTGCTCGTCGCCGACGACGCCGGCGGGTTCGCGGCCTCGAACGCCCGCACCTGGGCGCGCGTGCGGCTCGGCACGGTCGAGTCGGCGGTGCGCGAGGCGGGCGACTGGCTCGCCGACGACGGCCAGCGCGTCGATCGGCTGCTGCTGCGCGACCTGCTCGACCTGCGCGTCGAGCCCTGAGCGCCGCCCGCCGCCGGCGGCTCGCCGCGCGCGGCTGCGCCTAGGCTGGTGCGCATGACCGAGCAGCACGAGCAGATGAACGTCGAATCCTTCAACCTCGACCACCGCGCGGTGGCGGCGCCCTACGTGCGCATCGCCGATCGCAAGCGACTGCCCGGCGGCGACGAGCTCGTGAAGTACGACGTGCGGTTCACGCAGCCGAACACCGAGCACCTCGCGACCGAGGCGATCCACTCGATCGAGCACCTCGTCGCCGAGAAGATGCGCGACCGCACCGACGCGCTCATCGACTTCTCGCCGATGGGCTGCCGCACCGGCTTCTACGCGATCACCCTCGGCCTCGAGCAGGCCGAGTTCCTCCCCATCCTCGAGGCGACGCTGCGCGACGTGCTCGACGCCGACGCGGTGCCCGCCGCGAACGAGGTGCAGTGCGGCTGGGGCGCGCACCACACGCTCGAAGGCGCGAAGGACGCGGTGCGTCGCTTCGTCGACGCCCGCGCCGAGTGGGAGACCGTGATGCGCGATGGCGAGTAGCCCCGCCGCATCCGGGCCGGCGCCCGTCGCGATCCTCTGCGCGATGGCCGAGGAGGCGGCGCCGTTCGTCGCCGCGCTCGAGGGCGCCGAGCCCGTCGACGCCCCGCTCGCCGGGGTCGAGGCGCGGCGCGGCGCGCTCGACGACCGGCCGGTCGTGATCGTCACCACCGGCATCGGGCTCGTCGCGGCGGCCGCCGCCGCGACCTGGGCCGCGACCGCGCTCGGCGCCCGCATCCTCGTCTCCGCCGGCTCGGCCGGCGGGCTCTCGCGCGAGAGCCGGGTCGGCGACGTCGCGGTCGCCGAGTCGTGCACCTACGGCACCGCCGATGCGACCGAGTTCGGCTACGAGCGCGGCCAGGTGCCCCGCCAGCCGGTGCGCTTCGCCGCGAGCGCGCGGCTCGTCGACGCGGTGCCCGCGCCCGAGCTGCGCGGCCGCATCCTCTCGGGCGACACCTTCGTCACCGCCCGCAACGTCGCCGACATGCGCGAGGCGTTCTCCGACGCGGTCGCCACCGACATGGAGTCGACCGCGATCGCGCAGGTCGCGCACGCCGTCGGCGCCGAGTTCGTGTCGGTGCGCGGGGTCAGCGACCTCTGCGGGCCGGAGGCCGGCGTCGACTTCCACATCGGCGTCGACGAGGCCGCCGCCCGCAGCTTCGCGGCGGTGCGGGGGATGCTCGCGGCGATCTGAGCGGGGGCGCTCAGCGCAGCGCGCTGAAGCGCTCGACCTGCTCGGAGGTGCCGGCGACGATGACGATGTCGTGGTCGCCGACCTTCGTGTCGGGCGTCGCGTAGGTGAACTCCTCGCCGGGCGCCTTCACGCCGACGATCGTCACCCGGAAGCGGGTGCGGATGTCTGACTCGCGCAGCGAGAGCCCGCGGATGGGCTTCGGCGGGTACATCTTCGCCATCACGAACTCGTCGTCGAACTTGATGTAGTCGAGCATCCGGCCGTGCAGCAGGTGGGCGGTGCGCTCGCCGGCCTCGGCCTCGGGGTAGATGACGTGATGCGCGCCGATGCGCTTGAGGATGCGGCCGTGCGTCGACGACATCGCCTTCGCCCAGATCTGCTGGATCTTCAGGTCGGCGAGGTTCGCGGTGACGAGCACGCTCGCCTCGATCGAGGTGCCGACGGCGACGACGGCGACCGAGAACTCCTGCGCGCCGATCTGCTTCAGGGCGTCGATGTTGCGGGCGTCGAGCTGCACCGCGTGGGTGACGCGCTCGGCCCACTTCTGCACGAGCACCGGATCGGTGTCGACGGCGAGCACCTCGCGGCCCTCGCGCTCGAGCTGGCCGGCGGTGGCCGCGCCGAAGCGGCCGAGCCCGATCACGAGCACGGGGGCGTTCGACGGAATCGGGTCAACCAACGATGATCCTCTCTTCGGGCCAACGGTACAGCTGCTTGCGCTCGCTCGAGGCGAGCGCGGCGGCGAGGGTGACGGTGCCGATGCGGCCGAGCCACATCGTCGCGGCGAGCACCATCGTCGCCTCGGTGGGCGCGGACGCGGTGAGCCCGGTCGTGAGCCCCACGGTCGCGAACGCGCTGATCGTGTCGAAGACGGCCTCGCGCATCCCCGCGCCCGACAGGTGCATGACGAGCACCGACGCGACCGCGACGATCGTCGCCGCCCACAGCGCGATCGCGACGGCGAGCCGGAGGATGTCGACGGGGATGCGGCGCTTGAAGAGCTGGAGGTCCTCGGTGCCGCGCGCCTCGGCGACGGCGGCGAGGAAGAGGATCGCGAGGGTGGTCACCTTGATGCCGCCGGCGGTCGACCCGGAGCCGCCGCCGACGAACATCAGCAGGTCCATGACGACGAGGGTCGAGTCGTTCATCGCGGCGATGTCGACGTTCGAGAAGCCGCCCGAGCGGGTCATCACCGAGACGAACCCGCTCGTGAACACCCCGAACGCCGG
>JAAYAS010000316.1 GCA_012719255.1 Microbacteriaceae bacterium
CGAGGGAGAACCGGCCCGACGAATCCCGGTGCAGCTGCTGCAGCCGGCCGAGGTCCTGACGCAGCGCCGTCGTCTCGGCGGCGATCGTCGCCGGCGCCGACTCGACCCGCCCGGCCTCCCGGTCGAGGCCCTCGACGAGCCGCTCGAACTGCACGAGGGCGCTCTCGGCGTCGCCGATGTCGACGACCGCCGGGCCCACCGCGCCGGCGGCGAGGCCCTGCGCGGCGTTGCCGGCCTCGTCGCGGGCGAGATCGACGAGCCGACGGGCCTGCTCGAGGTCGGCGTCGAACGGCGCGATCGCGGCCGGCTCGAGGCCGGGGCGGATGCGGTCGACCCGTGCGCCGGCGCCGTCGAGCCGCGAGCCCGCCTCGCCGAGCCGGCGCTCGACTGCCGCGAGCAGCTCGGGGGCGCGCTCCTGCCGGCCGCGCAGCTCGCCGAAGCGCTCGATCTCGGCGCGGAGCAGCCCGTCGGCGCGCTCGGTGCGGTGCACGATGCCGGTGATCCACTCGTCCCGCTGCTGCGGCGAGTCGGGGATGCGGTCGAGCAGCTTCGCCTGCAGATCGAACGCCTCGTGCGCGAGCCCCTGCGCCTCGTCGAGCGCGGCACGGAAGGGGCCGACCGCCTCGGCGCCGAAGCCGGCCTCGGCGAACCCGAGCTCCTCCTGCGCCGAGCGGATGAGGTCGTCGGAGCGCACGAGCCGCTGCGAGGCGTCCTGCAGGCGGGCGGCGCGGCGGGCCTCGACGTCCTCCTCGGCGGCGGCCTCCTTGCGCTTGCGGGCCCTGTTGATGAGCACGATGGCGGTGAGCGCCGCGACGAGGAGGCCGCCGGCGAGGATCGTCTGCCCGAGGCCGGGACCGCTCGACGAGGCGCCGTCCGGCGAGGCGCCGCCGTCGCCGCCGTCGGCGCCGACGAGCGCCGCGCGGATCGCGTCGGCGGCGACGATGCCGGCCTCGCCGTACTCGCCGCGGTCGAGGCGCTCGCCGACGGCGAGCTCGATGTCGCGCACATCGCCGGTCGACAGCGCCATCGCCGACGACACGTTGAGCCCGAAGTCGTTCTGCCCGAGCGAGACGTACACGATCGCGTCGTCGTCGCCGAGGGCCGAGCGCTCGGCGACCTCGCTCGCCCAGTCGAAGCCGTCGGCGGGGTCGTCGAAGCGGTCGACGACGATGTAGTAGAAGCCCGCGCCGGTCTCGTCGCGGAGGCGCTCGGCGGCCGCCTCGATGTCGGCGACGCGGTCGACGCGCCCGGTCGTGTCGGTGACGACGTCGGTGACGCGCAGCGGCGGCACGGCGTGCGCGAGGGCGGGCAGCAGCAGCGCGAGGACGAGCCCCGCGAGCAGGGCGGCGATCCCCGCGCCGCCGCGACGGGCCGCGACGTGCGAGCGCTGCATGGACCGACCTCCTCGTCACCGGGCGCCCGCGGGCGGGGCGCCGCCTGCCGCCGAGACTAGACCCGGACGTTCGTGCCGGCTCTGTGAATCGGTCACCCGGCGTTCGGGTGCGACCGGCTACAGTCGCTCGCGGACAGCATCCGGACCCAATCACCGTGGAGGCCGCGCCATGCGCAGCGACGACGTGCTCAACGAGCAGTTCCGCGCCACCAAGTACACGGTCGGCTACGACCAGCGGGAGGTCGACCGCTTCCTCGACCGCGTCATCGAGACGCTCCGCACCTACGAGGAGGGCGCGACGCCCGAGCATCCCCTCACCGCCGAGCACGTGCAGGCGGTGCAGTTCGCCCCGACGCGCTACCGGGAGGGCTACGACCCCGAGGACGTCGACGTGTTCCTCGACCGCCTCGCCGAGGCGTTCGCGCGGCACGAGCGCGGCGAAGACGCCTGACCGCGTCGGCGCCGTGGTAGAACCGGGAGTATGACCGCTCCTGTTCTGCTCGTCGTCGACGCGACGATGCACCGCCCCGACACCGTCTTCACCGGCCTCCTCGAGCCCCTCAGCCGCAAGGTGATCGAGGTCGCCGAGGCGAACGGCTGGCGGCCCCGCCGGCTGCTCATCGGCGACGTCGACGAGGCCGGCATCGCCGAGGCCGAGGGCGCCGCCGACGCGATCGTCGTCATGGGCGGCGACGACGTCGACCCCGCGCTCTACGGGGCGACCCGCGACTACCCCGAGGCGGGCGACCACTACGTCACCCTCGCCGACGAGCGCTCGGTGGAGCTCATCCGGCGCGCCGCCGACGCCGGCACGCCGCTGCTCGGCATCTGCCGCGGCCTGCAGCTCGTCAACGTCGCGCACGGCGGCACGCTCGTGCAGCACCTCGACGTCTCCGACGACCACCGCTTCACGCGGGCCTCGGGGCGCGAGGAGGAGTTCATCCGCCACCCCGTCGACATCGTGCCGGGCACCCGGCTCGCCGGGCTCTTCGGCGAGCGCCTCGAGGCGACCGAGTCGTCGCACCACCAGGCCGTCGACCGGCCCGGCGAGGGCATCGTCGTGTCGGCGCACGCCCCCGACGGCACGCCCGAGGCGATCGAGCACGTCTCGGCGCCGCAGCTCGCCGTGCAGTGGCACCCCGAGGCGCCGTCGTCGGTGCCCGAGCAGCTGCCCGCGCTCCTCGCGGCGATGCGCCCCGCCGAGTAGCCGCCGAGGGGGGAGAATCGCCCCCATGCCGCACTACCTGCTCTCGATCCACCACACCGACGCCGCCCCGATGGGGGAGGGCGCGACGGTCGAGGAGATCCTCGCCGACGTCGCCGCCTTCAACGCCGACCTGCAGGAGCAGGGCGCCTGGGTCTACGCGGGCGGCCTGCAGCCCGCCGAGGCCGCCGTGTGGGTCGACGGCCGCGACGGCACCGTCGCCGCGCACGAGGGCACGATCATCTCCGGCGAGCTGCAGCTCGGCGGCATCTGGATCGTCGACGCCGCCGACGAGCCCGCCGCCCGCGCCTGGGCGACGCGCGCCTCGGCCGCCTGCCGCTTCCCGGTCGAGGTGCGGCTGTTCATGGAGACCTGATCGGCGCAGCCGGGCGCCCCGGCCGGGCGACCCCTCCGTTCGGCGGAGGGCGGCGCCGCGGCGGATGCGTACATTGGCCTGCGGCGGACGCCCCGCCGATCCCGAGCCGAGACGGAGCCCGCGCCTGTGACCACGACGACGACCCCGACCACGACCGCGCGGGGGATCAGCCCCCGAGCGCTGTTCCGCACCTTCGCGATCGCCGAGATGATCACCTGGGCGGGGCTCATCGCGGCGCTCGTGCTCCGCGCCCTCGACGTCGTCGACTTCGTCCGCATCGCGGGCGGCATCCACGGCTTCGTGTTCCTCTGCTACTCGACCACCACGGTGTTCGTGTGGGTGAACCAGCGCTGGCGGCCCGGCGTCGGCGTCACGGGCCTGCTGCTCGCGATCGTGCCGTTCGCGACCGTGCCGTTCGAACTGCGGGTCGACAAGCGAGGCCTCCTCGAAGGCGGCTGGCGGCTCGCACCCGGCGGCGAGACGCCGAAGGGCTTCGTCGAGCACGTGCAGGCGTGGGTGCTGCGCCGCCCCGTGCTCTCGGTCGTGCTGCTGCTCGCATTCGTCGTCGCGCTGTTCAGCACGCTGCTCTGGCTCGGCCCGCCGATCCCGAAGAGCTAGGGCGCGGGCCCGCGCCGCGCGCGGCCGCGTCGCGGAAAGCAGAAATGCCGCGATCACGCGGCATTTCTGTTCGCGCCCCCGACAGGAGTCGAACCTGCGACCTACGGTACCGGAAACCGGCGCTCTATCCACTGAGCTACGGAGGCGAACAGCAGTCGACTCTACCGCATCCTCGCGATGCTCGCGCCACCCCGCGTGTGGCAGGATGCGCTGGTGCTCCGAACGCTCGAATCCCGGCTCGACATCCGCAACGACCGACGGCAGGACACGCGCTTCGCGTTCCTCATCGCCGCCGCCGAGCAGTACTCGCCGACGACCGAGACGCTCCGCATCCTCGCCGACGGCGAGCCCGTGGAGCCGGCGATCGCCGTCGATGTCGACGGCTCGCGCGCGATCCGGCTGAGCTCGGCGGCCGAGCGCATCGAGATCGACTACCGGGCCGAGATCGCCGGCCTCGCCGAGCCGCTCGTGCCCCGCGACGTCGACCCGATGATCTACACGCGCCCCTCACGCTACGCCGAGTCCGACCTCCTCGGCCCGGCGGTGCGCGCCGAGTTCGGGCGGATGCGCGACTGGCCGCTCGTCGACGCGGTCGTCGACTGGGTGCACTCGCGCATCGCCTACCTGCCCGGCTCGAGCGACCACACCGACGGCGCCCGCGACACCTTCCTCCACCGCAAGGGCGTCTGCCGCGACTTCGCGCACCTCGTCATCGCGATCCTCCGCGCCCACGATCAGCCCGCCCGCTTCGTCGCCGTGTACGCGCCGCAGCTGCGGCCGATGGACTTCCACGCCGTCGTCGAGGTGCTCGTCGACGGCGAGTGGTGGCTCGTCGACGCCACCCGGCTCGCCCCGCGCGAGCGGATGGTGCGCATCGCCACCGGCCGCGACGCCGCCGACGTCGCGTTCATGTCGAACACGCTCTCGGGCGCCCGGCTGCGCACCGTGCGAACCGGCGCGACCACCGACATCGAGGTCGGCGACCCCGACCACGGCGCCCGCGTGCGCCTGCGCTGACCGCGCGGGCCTACGATGGAGCCCTGATGACTGACGCGACCCTCACCTCCGCCCTCGCCGCCGCCGCCCGCGCGGCCCTCGACCGCCGCGACGGCGGCGCCGACCTCGTGATCGGCGACGACGACCTCAAGCTCGAGCGGCCCCGCAACCGCGACCACGGCGACTGGGCCTCGAACATCGCCATGCGCTTCGCGAAGCGCGTCGGCACGAACCCCCGCGCCCTCGCCGAGGAGATCGCGGCGGCGCTCGCCGCCGAGCCGAGCGTGAAGGCGGTCGACGTCGCCGGCCCCGGCTTCATCAACATCACCCTCGACGAGGCCGCCGCCGGCGCCCTCGCCGCCGAGATCGTCGCCGCCGGCGACGCCTACGGCACCGGCGAGCAGCTCGCCGGCCGCGCGATCAACCTCGAGTTCGTCTCGGCGAACCCGACCGGCCCCATCCACCTCGGCGGCGCCCGCTGGGCCGCGGTCGGCGACGCGCTCGCCCGCGTGATGCTCGCCGCCGGCGCCGAGGTGACCCGCGAGTACTACTTCAACGACCACGGCGCGCAGATCGACCGCTTCGCGATGTCGCTGCTCGCCGCCCACCTCGGCGAGCCCACCCCCGAGGACGGCTACGGCGGCGCCTACATCCACGACATCGCCGCCGCCGTCGCGGCCGACCACGCCGAGGAGCTCGCCGCCGCCGGCGACGACCGCGCCGCCCGGCAGGAGGTCTTCCGCAACCGCGGCGTCGAGCGCATGTTCGGCGAGATCACGCAGAAGCTCCACGAGTTCCGCGTCGACTTCGACGTGTTCTTCCACGAGGACTCGGTGCACGAGGACGGCTCGGTCGAGAAGGCCGTCGCGCAGCTGCGCGAGCTCGGCAACATCTTCGAGGAGGACGGCGCCGTCTGGCTGCGCTCGACCGACTTCGGCGACGACAAGGACCGCGTCATCATCCGCTCGAACGGCGAGCCCACCTACTTCGCCGGCGACATCGGCTACTACCGCAACAAGCGCGACCGCGGCTTCGACGAGTGCCTCTACCTGCTCGGCGCCGACCACCACGGCTACGTCGGCCGGATGATGGCGATGTGCGAGGCGTTCGGCGACGAGCCCGGCCGCAACCTGCAGATCCTCATCGGCCAGATGGTGAACCTCGTCAAGGACGGCCAGCCCGTGCGGATGTCGAAGCGCGCCGGCACCGTCGTCACCCTCGACGACCTCGTCGACGCCGTCGGCATCGACGCCGCCCGCTACGCGCTCGTGCGCTCGTCGACGAACTCGACGATCGACATCGACCTCGACCTGCTCGTGAGCCGCACCAACGACAACCCCGTCTACTACGTGCAGTACGCCCACGCCCGCACCCGCGCCGTGCACCGCAACGCCGCCGCGGCCGGCGTCGACGGCGCCGCGTTCGACCCGGCGCTGCTCGACCACGCCTCCGAGAACGAGCTGCTCGGGCAGCTGCGCGAGTTCCCCCGCATCGTCGGCGTCGCCGCCGTCGAGCGCGAGCCGCACCGCGTCGCCCGCTACCTCGAGGACTTCGCCGCCGCCTACAACCGCTGGTACGACAACTGCCGCGTCATCCCGCAGGGCGACGCCGACGTCGAGCCGGTGCACTCGAGCCGCTACGTGCTCAACGAGGCGGCGAGCCAGGTGCTCCGCAACGGTCTCGGCCTCCTCGGCGTCGAGGCGCCCGAGCGGATGTGACGATGCGCGAGCCCGACGCCGCGACGCAGCCGCTGCCGCAGCTCGGCGCCGGCTCGCCGACCGCGCCGCTCGGGCGGGTCA
>JAAYAS010000317.1 GCA_012719255.1 Microbacteriaceae bacterium
CATCAACAACGCGCTGCAGCGCGCCGCGCAGATCGAGTTCGCCGAGACCGGCAGCAGCTCGCGCGAGTGGCTCGCGCCGATCGTCGCCGACGCCGAGGCCGGGTTCGGCGGTCCGCTCAACGCCTACGAGCTCATGCTCGGGATGATCGAGGCGGGCGCCGCGGGCGTGCACTGGGAGGACCAGCTCGCGAGCGAGAAGAAGTGCGGCCACATGGGCGGCAAGGTGCTCGTCCCCACCAGCCAGCACATCCGCACGATCAACGCCGCCCGCCTCGCCGCCGACGTCGCCGGCGTGCCGAGCGTCATCGTCGCGCGCACCGACGCGCTCGCCGCGAACCTCATCACCAGCGACATCGACGAGCGCGACCGGCCGTTCCTCACCGGCGAGCGCACCTCGGAGGGCTTCTACGAGACCCGCGGCGGCATGGAGTCGGTGATCGCCCGGGGCCTCGCCTACGCCGAGTACGCCGACCTGCTGTGGGTCGAGACCTCCGAGCCCGACCTCGAGGTCGCCCGCGCGTTCGCCGAGCGCATCCACCGCGACTTCCCCGGCAAGAAGCTCGCGTACAACTGCTCGCCGAGCTTCAACTGGAAGCGCCACCTCGACGACGACACGATCGCGAGGTTCCAGCGCGAGCTGTCGGCGATGGGCTACGCGTTCCAGTTCATCACCCTCGCCGGCTTCCACTCGCTCAACTACGGCATGTTCGACCTCGCCCAGGGCTACCTCGAGCGCCAGATGTCGGCGTACGTCGAGCTGCAGGAGGCCGAGTTCGCCGCCGAGTCGCGCGGCTTCACCGCCCACCGCCACCAGGCCGAGGTCGGCACCGGCTACTTCGACCGCATCGCCACCGCCCTCAACCCGACGAGCGCGACCCTCGCGCTCGCCGGCTCGACCGAGGCCGAGCAGTTCCACTGAGACCGCCGCACGACACCACAGGAGCACGACCATGACCCTCACCATGACCGCCCTCGGCACCGGCACGATCACCGTGCTCGGCCCGCTCGAGCCGCGCTTCGACGAGATCCTCACCCCCGCCGCGCTCGACTTCGTCGCGGCCCTCCACGACCGCTTCGCGAAGCGCCGCTGCGAGCGGCTCGCCGCCCGCCGCGAGCGCCGCGCCGCCATCGCCGCCGGCGCGATGCCCGGCTTCCTGCCGGAGACCGCGGGCATCCGCGAGGATGCGTCGTGGCGCGTCGCCGGCGCCGGCCCCGGCCTGCACGACCGCCGCGTCGAGATCACCGGGCCCACCGACCGCAAGATGACCGTGAACGCCCTGAACTCGGGCGCGGACGTCTGGCTCGCCGACCACGAGGACTCGCTGAGCCCCACCTGGACGAACCTCATCGGCGGCCAGGTGAACCTCCGCGACGCGATCCGCCGCGAGATCGACTTCACGAGCCCCGAGGGCAAGGAGTACCGCCTCGGCGCGACGACGCCGACGATCGTGTTCCGACCGCGCGGCTGGCACCTCACCGAGCAGCACCTCGCCTACGCGCAGCCCGACGGCGAGCGCGGCACGGTGTCGGCGTCGCTCGTCGACTTCGGCCTCTACGTCTTCCACAACGCCCACGAGCTCATCGCCCGCGGCGCGGGCCCGTACTTCTACCTGCCGAAGCTCGAGTCGCACCTCGAGGCGCGGCTGTGGAACGACGCCTTCGACTTCGCCGAGGAGGCGCTCGACCTCGAGCCGGGCACGATCCGCGCGACGGTGCTCATCGAGACGCTGCCGGCGGCGTTCGAGATGGACGAGATCCTCTACGAGCTGCGCGACCACTGCGCCGGGCTCAACGCCGGCCGCTGGGACTACCTGTTCAGCATCATCAAGCTGTTCCGCGACCGGGGCCGCGAGTTCGTGCTGCCCGACCGCGCGCAGCTCACGATGACGGTGCCGTTCATGCGGGCCTACACCGAGCTGCTCGTGCGCACCTGCCACCGCCGCGGCGCGCACGCGATCGGCGGCATGAGCGCGTTCATCCCGAACCGCCGCGACCCCGAGGTCACCGAGCGGGCGTTCGCGCAGGTCGCCGCCGACAAGCGGCGCGAGGCGACCGCCGGCTACGACGGCACCTGGGTCGCGCATCCCGATCTCGTGCCGATCGCCCGCGCCGAGTTCGACGCGGTGCTCGGCGGGCGGCCGAACCAGGTCGACCGGCAGCGCGACGACGTCGAGGTGGGCGCGGCCGAGCTGCTCGACTTCCGCGTCGAGGACGGCCGCATCACGAACGCGGGGATCCGCGCGAACATCCGCATCGCCGTGCGCTACCTCGACAGCTGGCTGCGCGGCCAGGGCGCCGCGGCGATCGACGACCTCATGGAGGACGCGGCGACCGCCGAGATCTCGCGCTCGCAGCTGTGGCAGTGGATCAACCACGGGCTCGTCAGCGAGGAGGGCCGGCCGATCGTGAAGACCCGCGTCGAGTACTTCATCGACAAGTACGCCGACGAGCTCGCCGACGAGCCGGGCAACCGCGCGGCGGATGCGGCGGAGCTGCTCAAGGAGATCGTGCTCGGCGAGGAGTTCGCCCCGTTCCTCACGGTGCCGGCGTACAACCGCTACCTCGGGTGATGCGCGGCGGCCGGCGGCGGGGCGGCGTCAGCCGTCCCGCCGCTCGCGCGCGGCGAGCGTCGCGCGGATGATCGCCGAGAAGGCGCGGTAGTCGAGGGTGTCGTTCATCGGCGCCGAGGCGCTGCCGCCCTCGCCGTGCTCGAGCGTCCAGACGCCCGCCTCGAGGTCGAAGCCGGTGACCGCGCCGAACGGCACCTCCTCGCCGTCGGGCAGGCGCACGCCGTCGGGCGTGAGCGCGACGGCGCCGAGGTCGACGGTCGCGCCCGACTCGAGCTCGGCGATGATCGACTTCGCGCGCACCCGGCCCGACGACTCGGCGATCGCGTCGTGCGCCTCGGCCCGCGCCGCGTCGGAGCCCTCGAGCCGCCACGGCCCGGCCTGCGGGTCGTCGAAGCCGAGCTCGATCTCGATGCGCTCGCGCGCGCCGTCGGTGAACCGCGTGATGCGCTCGGTGAGCGGGGCCTCGGCGAAGGCGTAGGCGCCGGTCGGCCGGCCGGCCCGGGCCGGCACGACGCCGCCCTCGAAGCAGTAGAGCTGCGCGCTCGTGGCGGTCCCGGCGCGGGCGGTGCGCACGCCCATGGCGAGCGCGAGCGCGATGAACGCGAGTCCGGCGATGAGCGCCGGCCAGCCCCAGCTCGCACCCGTGCTCGCGGCGCCGAGGGCGGCGATCGCGGCGCCGCCGGCGCCGAGCATGCCCCACACGACGACGCCGGCGCCGCGGCGCTGCGATTCGACGGAGTCCCAGCCGTCGACGAAGCCGCCGAGGCCTCGTTCGGCGGCGACGGCCTGCACGGTGGTGGACGGGTTCGATCGAGCCATGCGCCCCACGGTAGCCCGGGCCGGTCGGCGCGCGCTGGCCGGATGCGCGTCGGCGCCGGCTCCGCTACTGGTACGACACGAAGCTCGGCAGCGGCTCGATCGCGAGCGTCTCGTCGACGGTGAACATCGGCAGGTCCTCGTCGATGAAGTTCTTCCAGCCGAGCTCGACGCCGTCGGGGAGCTCCTCGAGCAGCCGCTCCCAGGTCGCGCGCTTGTCGCCGGGCGAGCCGTGGCCGTCGACGTGCACGAGCACGACCACCTCGTCGCGGGAGGCGTCGAGCCGCTCGCGCTCGGTCACCATGCGCGGCATGAACTGGTGCACGACGAGCAGCTTCTGCGGCAGGCCGTGCTCGGCGGCGAGGTCGGCGAGCCAGTGCATCGTCGCGTTCACCTCGTCGGCGTGCACCGAGCCGATGTGCACCATGTGCCGCTGGTCGGGACCGAGCCGCCACTCGGGGTCGAGCGCGAGGCCGACGTGCGGCTCGACGAGCAGCTCCTCGTAGCGCTGGGCCTGGTCGAGGAACGAGGTGCGGCCGGGCTGCAGGTCGAGCACCACGTAGACGCCCTCCTCGCCGGCGCGGTCGACCCACGGGCGCAGGTGCTCGATGCTGCTCTCGCTCGAGTAGTCGCCGTCGGGCCCCGGCCCGCCGCTCGCGATCGTCGTGATGATCTCGAACGTCGGCACGACCGTCAGCCCGGTGCGCTCGCGGTACTCGTCGGCGCGCGCCTTGACGAGCTCGATCGCCGTGTCGACGTCGTGCTCGCCGAGCACGCCGAGCACGGGCTCGCCGGGGTGGCCGTAGTGGGCGACGAGCAGCTTCTCGTGGAGCACGAGCTGGCCGCCGCCGGGCAGCTCGGGCGCATCGGCGACGACCTCGAGGCGCGCCGCGAACCGCTCGCTCGTGCCGAACGACTCGCCGATCGCGAGCACCGGGCCGTCGGCGTGCGCGCGCACCGCCGCGATCGTCGCGCTCGTCGCGCGCGGATCGCCGCCGGGCAGCTCGACGACGGCGCCGCCGGCCGCCTCGACGGTCGCACCGGCCGCGAGTGCGCCGGCCCCGAGGGCCTCGGGCGAGTCGGGGTCGACGAGCAGCGCGCCCCCGGCGCCGGGCCCGGCATCGGCCGCCGCGCCCTCGCCGGCGCGCTCGAGGGCGGGCGCCCCGGTCGCGGCCGGGTCGGCATCGGGGTCGACCGGGTGCATCCGGATGCCGTCGGGCACGCCCTCGGGCGCGTCGCCGTCGGCGTGCACCACGACCTCGACGCCGAGCCGCCCGAGCTCGTCGGCGAGGCCGGGCCCGGCGACGAGGAGCGGCGCGCCGGCGGCGACGGCGTCGTCGACGAGTCCGGCGACGAGCGGCTCGCTCGCGACGACGGCGAGACCGCTCGCCGCGTAGCGCCGCTCGCTCGCGGCGATCGATGCCGCCGAGGCGTCGGCGGCATCGAGCACGAGCGGCTCGGCGGCCTCCGCGCGCAGCTCGGCGACGAGCGGCCGCTCGGCGGGCGCGCAGCCTGCGAGCCCGGCGATGACGAGCAGCGGCGCCGCGAGCGCCGCCGCGGTCCTGGCGATCGGGAGTCGTCGGGGCATGCCGTCCACGCTAGCCCGGTCCCCTGCATCCCCCGCCGCGATGCCTGCGCCCGCTTGCGCGAGCGATACCCCCAGGGGTATATTTGCAGGTGTCTTGCGGGATCGCGCATCCGCCCGTCCCGCTCCGTACCACTGCGAGGAGCCCCGATGAGCGACATCAGCGTCATGGACGTCTACGACCGCTTGAAGAACGACGAGCAGATCGTCGACGTGCGCGAGGCCGACGAGGTCGCCGCCGGCATGATCCCCGGCGCCGTGCACATCCCCCTCGGCGAGCTGCCGCAGCGCCTCGGCGAGCTCGACCGCGAGCGCCCGGTCATCGCCGTGTGCCGCTCGGGCGGCCGCTCGGCGCAGGCGACGCTGGTGCTGCAGGGCGCCGGCTTCGCCGTCGACAACATGCTCGGCGGCATGATGAAGTGGCTGGCCGCCGGCATGCCGATCGCGAAGTAGCGCGCATGGACGGGGCACTCCTGCTCGCCCTCGGCCTCGCCGTGCTCGTCGGCGTCTCGCTCGGCCTCATGGGCGGCGGCGGCTCGATCCTCACGGTGCCGATCCTCACCTACGTGCTCGGCATGGAGCCGCGCGAGGCGATCGCCGCCTCGCTGTTCATCGTCGGCGTCACGAGCGCGGTGAGCGTCTTCTCGCACGCCCGCTCGAACCGGGTGCGCTGGAAGACCGGCATCGTCTTCGGCGTCGCCGGCATGGCCGGCGCGTTCGCGGGCGGCCTGCTCGGCGGGCTCATCCCCGGGGTCGTGCTGATGGTGCTGTTCGCGATCATGATGATCGCGACGGCGACCGCGATGATCCGCGGCCGCAAGAAGTCGGCCGACGGCGACGAGGCCGAGCGCGCCGAGCTGCCGCTCCTGCGCATCGTGCTCGACGGCTTCGTCGTCGGCATCGCCACCGGCCTCGTCGGCGCGGGCGGCGGCTTCCTCATCGTGCCCGCGCTCAACCTCCTCGGCGGGCTGCCGATGGCGATCGCCGTCGGCACCTCGCTGCTCGTCATCGCGATGAAGTCGTTCGCCGGGCTCGCCGGCTACCTCTTCTCGACCGCCGTGAACTGGCCGGTCGTGCTCGCCTTCACCGGCGTCGCCGTCGTCGGCTCGTTCCTCGGCTCGATGCTCGCCGGCCGCATCCCCGAGAAGGCGCTGCGCCGCGGCTTCGGAGTCTTCGTGCTCGTCGTCGGCGCGTTCGTGCTCGTGCAGGAGCTGCCCGAGCTCATCGCGACCTTCGCGGGCTGAGCGGGAAGGCCGCGGAACCCGCGTGTCGGAGGCTCCTCCTACGATGCGGGCATGAACGAAACCCCGTCAGGCATCGCGCTCGAGGTCGAGCGGCGTCGGGCCCGCATCGCCGAGTACGAGGCACTGGTCGCCGCCGAGATGCTCGAGCTGCGCCGCCTCGAACGCCTCGCCTCGGTGGTCGAACCGCCGCTCCACGAGTGGCAGCGCGAGGCGATCGAGGCGTGGGAGGACGCCGGCCGTCGCGGCGCCGTCGAGGCGGTGACCGGCACCGGCAAGACGCGCGTCGGCATCGCGGCGATCGCCCGCGCTCATCGCGAGGGCCGCCGCAGCGTCGTGCTCGTGCCGTCGCTCGTGCTGCGCGACCAGTGGCTCCAGAGCCTCCGCGAGCTGCTGCCGCAGCTCGCGGTGGTCACGAAGGCGCGCCCTGACGACGCCGACTGGCACGTGACGATCACGACTCCGCTGCACGCCGCCAACAATGCGCTGCTCGCCCCGGGCGAGCAGGCGCTGCTCGTCGCCGACGAGATGCACCGCTACGGTGCCCGGAAATACCGGAAGGCCCTCATCGAGGAGGACTTCCCGCATCGACTCGGGCTCACCGCCACCCGCACCCGCGGCGATGACGGCGACGCGGTGCTCGACGAGTTCTTCGGCCCGACCTGCTTCGAGCTCGGCTACGGCCGTGCCGTCGCCGACGAGCTCGTCGCGCCGTTCACGATCGCGTTCGCCCGAGTTCCGTTCACGGCGGAGGAGCGCGCCGAGTACGAAGAGCTCTCCGCGCAGCTCGCCGACGCACGCCGGCAGGTGGCCTCGGAGGTGCCGCTCGAGCCGATCGGCGAGTTCCTCGCCGGCCTGCAGCGGCTCGCCAGCGATCGGGGGCACCGGCGCAGCGGCGCGGCTCGCTGGTACCTCAAGCTGTTCAACCGGCGACGCGCCCTGTTCTCCGGCAGCGCGCAGAAGCGGTTTGCGCTCGAGGCGATGCTCCCGGTCATCCGCGACTCGGTCGGCACGCTCGTGTTCACCCAGACGAAGGCGACCGCCCGCGCCGTCGCCGACATGCTCGCCGACGGAGGGGTCGAGGCCGCCGCCGTCGACTCGGAGACCGCCGATGTCGATCGCCTCGACATCATCAACGGCTTCGCCGAGGGCGGCCTGCGGGCTCTGGCGGCACCCGTGCTCTTCGACGAAGGGCTCGACCTGCCGCGCGCCGACCTCGGCATCGTGCTCGCCGCGACGCACCGCCGCCGGCAGATGGTGCAGCGCTTCGGACGGGTGCTGCGCAAGAAGCCCGACGGCGCCATCGCCCGGTTCGTCGTCCTCGTGCTCGCCGGCTCGACCGAGGACCCGACCGCCTACGGCCACGAGCCGACGTTCGCCGACGAGCTCGCCGCGCACGCGATCGCGGCCGAGCACTTCGACCTCGCCGAGCCCGAGGGGCTGCCGGCGCTCGTCGAGTTCCTCGCGCCCGGGCTCGGGGCCGGGGTGGCGCCGTTCGCTCCGGCGGCCGTCGAGGGCACGGCGATGGCCGATCGGGCGGAGCAGCGGGCGACGGCGCTCGGTGCGGCGGAGTCCGGTCCGACGCCGTGGACGGTTCCCGCATGGTCGCCCGCGCCGACGAGGTCGCGATCGTGTCCGGGGTCCGACCCGGTGGAGGCGACCGCCGCCGTCGAACGCGTGCGGCTCGCCCCGCTCGGCACCCTCGCCGAGGAGGACGACGATCGGGCGCGGCGCGATCCCGCGTACGCGGACATCCGCATCTCCGACGATGCCGCGAAGGACTATCGGCGTGCGATCGGTCGCGCCCCGCTCCTCGACGCCGAGGAGGAGGTCGAGCTCGCGAAGCGCATCGAGGTCGGGCTCTTCGCCGAGCAGCGCCTCCGCGATGGCGAGGTCGGCAGCCGCTTCGAGCGGCACTCGCTCGAGCGGCTCGTCACCGACGGGAAGCGCGCCCATGCCCGCTTCGTGCAGTCCAACCTGCGACTCGTCGTCTCGCTCGCGAAGCGGTACCAGCACCGCGCCCCCGGGCTCGACCTGCTCGACCTCGTGCAGATGGGCAACGAGGGGCTCCACAAGGCGGTGCAGAAGTTCGACTACCGCTTGGGCAACAAGTTCTCCACCTACGCGACGTGGTGGATCAAGCAGGCGGTGCAGCGCGGCATCCACGACGAGGAGCTGCTCATCCGCGTGCCGGTGCACATGCGCGAGATGCAGGCCAAGATCGCCAAATCGCGGAGGCGGCTCGAGCAGCAGGGCCAGGAGGTCGACGACGAGCGGCTCGCCGCCGAGGCCGGTGTCGATGCGGCCGACCTCGAGAAGGCCCGTGCCGCGACGCACGTGCATCTCGACCTCGGCGCGTTCGACGACCACCTCGAATCGGCGCTCGGCATCGCGCTCGACGATCCGACCGACGCGGTCGACGATCGGCTCGCCGTCGAACGCATCGGCGAGCTCCTGCCCCACCTGCTCGACGAGCGGATGCACGACATCATCCGAGCGAGGTTCGGCCTCGACTGCGAGCCGCAGACGCTCGACCGCATCGGCGAACGGTTCGGGGTGACCCGCGAGCGCATCCGCCAGCTCGAGACGATCGCACTCGCCGTGCTGCGCGAATCCCCCGAGCTGCGCCGACTCGGCATCGACCTCGGATGGACGAGCGGCGGCGACGACGCCCCGCCGGCCCGACGCCGGGGCCCGAAGCAGCCGCCGCCGCTGAAGGCGCCCAAGCCCAAGCGGAGGCGGAAGCCGGCGGCCGAGGGCACGGCGGCCGAGCGGACCCCACCGAAGACGCCGACCGCTCCCGTCGACATCGCCACCACGACGGCGGCCGTCGTCGCCGCAGCCGTCACCGCGATCCCCGCGACGCGCGGGTCCGCCGCGGCGCCCGAGCCGCAGGACGCGCGGCCCGCGGAGCACCGGCGCCGCTTCGGCCGCATCAGCGACTCGCTCGCGGAGGCCGCGAAGCGCCTGCCCTGACCCCGCGCGGCCGCCGGCTGCGCCGATGCGCCGTCGTCAGGCCCGCGCCCAGCCGTCCCGGCTCTCGACGAGCACCTCGAGGTCGGCGACGGCGGGCCACGCGCCGAGCTCGCCGACGTCGCGGTCGCCCTCGTCCCAGGCGAGCACGTCCTCGTCGCTCCAGTCGTCGGCGGGCGAGATCGACATCGAGTCGAGCCGCCCCTCGTGGATCCACAGGGCGATGTCGAACGTACGCTCGTCGAGCCCGCGGAATCGACCGATCACCGGGAAGCGGCCGTTGCCGGGCACCGCTCGGGGCGCCGTCTCGTCGACCTCGAACGACGCATCCGCCACGAAGCCGTCGTCGCCGTCGAGGCGCCACTGCTCGATGCGCGCGCCCGCGAGCTGCTCGCGCAGCTCCGCACCCCCGAAGCGCTCGCCCCGAGCGAGCAGCGCCGACACGAGCGCCCGCAGCTCGGCGCCGAGCTCGGCATCGACCGTCGACGAGACGGCGAGCCCCGTGCCCTCGAACTCGCGCTCCCCCGGCTCGAGGCCGTCGTGCGTGCGGCGGTCGAGCCACCAGGTCGCCGCCGAGAGCACGCCGCTCAGCGCCGCGAGCGCGACCCGCGGGCGACGCACGCCGGCGCGCTCCAGGCCCCGCTGCATCCGCGCGTCGAGCGCCTCGCTCGCCTCCGAGGCGGCGAGCACGAGGCCGGTCGCCCCGACCGTCACCCCGGCGCGCAGCCCGGGGTTGGGGACCTCGGCGGGGGTCGGCCGCGACGCCGCCCAGGTCATCGCCCCCGTCAGCCCCGCGTTCGCGAGCCGGTGGGCGAGCCGCCCGGCCGGACGCAACCGGTTCGGGTCGATGAGCGAGAGGCCGGCGACGGCGACGGTCGAGACGATGCCGAAGGGCACGCTGCGGCTGTCGCCGAGCTCGGCGAGCAGGCGGCGGGCGTTCGGGCGGCGGAGCACGGGAGTCATGCGGGTCACGCTAGCCGGTCGGCGCCGCCCGCACCCCGGGGCTGACCCGCCGCCGACCGGGGGCGGGCCGGCCGGTCGCGCTCCCCCGGCACCGCGCGCGGCCTTCGGTGCGCGCGGCCGTCGGCGACTCAGCCGTCGGCGCCCTCGGCGCCGCCCTCGGTCTCGGGATCGGGCTCGGCCCGCTCGATCGCCCGCGCCTCGCGGAGTTCGGCGAACTTCGCCGCCATCGTCGGGTTCTTGCGGGTGAGCTTCTTGATCGTGACGTCCTGCGCCTTGTCGTTCGCGAGCCGCAGCTGGCGCTCGCTGCCGAGCAGCGCCTCCTTCACCTTCTGCATCCGGTCGATCGCCTTGTCGATCTCGGCGATCGCGGTGTGGAAGTGCTTGTGCGCGATCTCGTAGTTGCGGCCGAACTTCTGCTTGAAGTCCTCGAGGTCGGCCTCGAAGCTCGTGATGTCGATGTTCTGCTCGCGGATGCGCTCGAGCTCGCGCTTCACGCCGAGCGACTTCAGCGCGGCGTTGCGCAGCAGCGTGATCATCGGGATGAAGAACTGCGGGCGGATGACGTACATCTTCTCGTAGCGGTGCGAGACGTCGACGATGCCGCTGCTGTAGAGCTCGTTGTCCTGCTCGAGCAGGCTCACGAGCACCGCGTACTCGCACTCCTTCTGCACGCGGTCCTTGTCGAGCTCCTTGAGGAAGTCGTCGTTGCGCTGCTTCGTCGCGGTCGTGTCGTTCTCGTTCTTCATCTCGAACATGATCGAGACGATCTCGGTGCCGTGCTCGTCGTAGTCGCGGAAGATGAAGTCGCCCTTGCTGCCCGAGCTGGCGTCGTTGTCCTTCTCGAAGTAGGCGAGAGGGAACGCCGTCGCCCGCAGCTGGTTGAACTGGATCTCGCAGTGCTGCTCGAGCGTCTCGCCGACCATCTTCGTCGACAGCCGGGCCTTCATGTCGCGCAGCCGCTCGATCGCGTCGTCGCGGTCGCGCAGCTGCACCGCGTGCTGCTCGGCGAGCGACTTCTCGCTGAGCTCCTTCTCGAGCCGCGCCCGGTCGAGCTCCCCGCGCAGCCCGTCGCGCTCCTTCTCGATCCGGCCGACCGCCTCGGCGGTCGCCACCCGGTGCTCGAGCTCGACCGACTCGAGCCGCGCCGCCAGCGCGTCGCGCTCACGCTCGACGGCGGCGAGCGCCTCGGCGACGGCGAGCCGCTTCGCCGTCTCGGCCGCTTCGAGCTTCGACCTCAGCTCGCCCGCCTCGGCGTCGCGGGCCGCCGTGAGCCGCTGCAGCTCGGCCTCGCGCCGGGCCTCCGCGGCCTGCAGCTCGCGCTCGCGCTCGGCGACGGCCCGCTGCAGCTCGCCGGCCGCCTTCGCCGCCGCGAGCTCGAGCTCCTTGCGCTTGTCGCGCTCGGCGAGCTCGAGCCGCTCGTGCAGGTCGTGCTCGAACTCGGCGGTGCGCACCTGCCGCCGGATCTCGTCGTAGCCGGCCTCGTCGATCGTGAACGCCTTGCCGCAGTGCGGGCAGCTGATCTCGTGCATGGGCATCCCCCTCGTCGGTCTGCCCCGAAGCCTACTGAGCGCCTCCGACACGAGCCCGCTCGGCCGACCGGCGGCCGAGCGCCCACAGCACCGCCCCGGCGCCCGCCCACACCGCGAGCGTGACCGCCGCCGCACCGCCGCCGGCGCCGTCGAAGTAGGCGACCGCCCGCACGAGCGTGCCCGCCGCGCCCGGCGGCAGCAGCTGGCCGAGCAGCGCCACCCCGGCGGGCAGCCAGGCCGCGCCGGTCGCGATGCCCGCGAACGGGTTGCCGAGGAACATCATCACCATCGCGCCGATCGTGAACCCCTTCGCGCCGAAGCGCGCCTGCAGCCCCGCGAGCGGCAGTGCGAGGGCGGCGATGCCGAGCGCGAGCGCACCGGCCACCGGCCAGAAGCCCCGCTCGATGCTCCCGAACGCGAAGCGGAGCACCGCCGCGATCACGGCGCCGCCGACGAGCGAGAACCCGACGAGCCCCGCGAGCATCCAGCCGGGCCGCCCGCCGAGCACCGCCCGGAACGCGACCACCGGCACGATGCCGCCGAACACGAGCGGGAACGCGAGGCCGCCGACCCCGACCCCGGCCGGATCGGCGGCCGGCAGCGGCACGACGTCGTGCACCGCCGCCTCGAGGCCGAGCGCTCCGGCGAGCGCCGCACCGCTGTCGGCGAGCGCCGCGGCGACCGCCGACGAGCCCGAGGTCGCGATGCGCGCCTCGACCCGGCCGTCGGCGAGGACGAGCCCGCCGACGAGCGCGCGGTCGACGATCGCGGCGTCGAGCGCGGCGACCGACGGGACGACCTCGACGACGTAGGCGCCCGGCGATGCCGCCTCGAGCTCGACGATCGCCTGCGCCGCGTCGGCGCCGACGACGCAGATGGGCAGCTCGCGCGGCCCAGACTTCAGCGCAGGCAGCACGAACAGCAGCAGCAGACCGACGAGCAGCACCGCGAGCGCCGCGGTGACGCCGATGAGCAGCACCGGTGCGGGCGGGCGGCGGCCGGAACCGGGATCGCGGCCGTCGGCCGGGCCGGTCTCGGCACCGGCGGCGGATGCGGTGTTCGCGGCGGATGCGGTGTTCGCGGCGGATGCGGCGGCGGCTTCCGCAGGGGCGGGCGTGGATGCGGACATGGCGGCGACTTCCGGAACTCGATCAAACCGGAGGCTTTGACTCCGTTTCAGGACTCGTCGAGTCTGCCCCCGCGTAGGCTCGCAGTCAACCCCGACCCGAGGAGCGATCGTGCGCACCGATGCCCGCCGCCGCCGCGAGCGGCTCATCGCCGAAGCCCGCCGGCTGTTCGCCGAGCAGGGCCACGGCGTCGCCCTCGAGGCCGTCGCCGAGGCGAGCGAGGTCGGCATCGCGACGCTCTACCGCAACTTCGCCGCGCGCGACGAGCTCATCACCGCCGTCGCGCTCGCGATCATCGACGACGTCGAGCTCGCCGTGGCCCGATGCGCCGAGCACGCCGACGCCGACGCGGTCACGGCCTGGCGCGAGCTCGTCGACCGGCTCGTCGAGCTCGACCTCGGCGCGCTCACCGACGCGCTCGGCGCGACCGGCTCAGCGCATGCCGAGACCGACGCCGCGCAGCGGCGCGCCGCCGCCGGCCTCGACGCGCTGCTCGCGCGGCTCGCGGCCGGCGGCGCCGTGCGGGCCGAGCTCCGCGCGATCGACGTCGTCGTCGCGATCAGCATCCTCACCCGGCCGCAGCCCGCCGCGGTCCGGGCGGCGACCCCGGGGCTCGTCGAGCGGCTCGTCGACGGGTTCGTCGCCTGGGCCGCGCCCGCCCCGCGCTGACCCCGCTCCCCAGCGGGATGCGTAGGCTCGGCATCCCGTCCGCCGAGCGCAGGAGCCCCGCATGACCGATGCCGAGACGCCCGATCCCGAGCACCTCGCCCCCGACGAGCTGCGCATCGAGCGCGAGGGCCGCGGCAGCTACCTCGTGCGCAACGGCCGCGGCGGCCGGATGCGGGTCGCCTACGAGGGCTCGGCCGACTCGTTCACGCCGATCGAGCTGCTCCGTCTCGCCACCGGCCTGTGCGCCGCGCTGTCGGCCGATCACGTGCTCGCGAGCCGGCTCGGCGAGGGGTTCGCGGCGACCGTCGAGACCGACGCCCGCATCGAGGCGGCCGGCTCGCCGACCGAGCGGCGCATCGCCGAGCTGTCGACCCGCATCGTCGCCGAGGCGGGAGGGCTCGACCCGGAGCGCCGCGCACCGCTCGTCGAGCGCGCGGAGGCCGCCGTCGACCGGCTCTGCGCCGTCGGCCGGACGGTCGAGCAGGGCGCGGCGGTGCGCACCGAGGTGGTCGTCGAGCCCCGCGCGGCGTCCCGGGACTGATCCCGATCGCCGTGTCGAGGCCGCGCACGATCATGAGGTCGAACGGGGCAGCACGACGCCGGGCGCGGGCGAGGCGGCGCCGGTCGCGGGGACGGGGGCGGATGCGGGATCCCGCTCCCCCGCGGCCGACGCGCGCGCCGCGAGCCGCGCCGAGATCGAGGCGTCGAGGCCGCCGGCGAGCATCGCGAGCGCCGAGCCGAGCGCGATCCAGCCGAGCACCGCCGGAATCGGCGACCCGGTCGCCGCGAGCAGCGTGCCGGCGCCGGTCATCAGCACGAAGAAGCAGGCGCCCGGAGGCCCCGGGTCGAGCACGCGCCCGAGCGCGACGGCCGCGACGGCGACCGCGAGCCAGGTGAGCCAGGTGAGCCGGCGGCCGCACCTCGAGCAGCGCGGCGGCGAACGGCGAGCGGTGCATGCGAGCATTGTCCGCCCGGCACTGCGGGGCGGCGAAAAATGACCGATGGCCTCGCGTTTCCGCGAGGCCATCGAATGGTGGAGCTAAGGGGACTCGAACCCCTGACCCCCTGCATGCCATGCAGGTGCGCTACCAGCTGCGCCATAGCCCCGTGCCGAAGCAACCCCACGAGCATAGCGCGGGAATCCGGGAGGGGTCAAATCGACGGCGGCGCGTGTCGGCCGGGGCGTCGAGGCCCGGCTTCGGCAGGCTCAGGGCTCGATGGTGCTCAGGGCGCGACGGGGTCAGGGCTCGCGGCGGCGGGGCCAGGCGTCGATCGCCATGCGGATGATGACGAACACGAGGAAGCCCGCGAACGCGACGTTCGCCCAGAACGGATCGAGCGCGTGCGCGATCCACACCCCCGCCGGGGTGAGCAGCGCCGCCGCGAGGCCGATGACGCCCGCCGCCCGCAGGTCGACGTTGCCGCGGCGCACGTTCGCCACCGTGCCCGCGATGCCCGTCGCGATGATCATCAGCAGCGAGGTGCCCTTCGCCATCACATCGCTCGCGCCGAACAGCAGCACGAGCGCCGGCACCACGACGATGCCGCCGCCGATGCCGAGCAGCCCCGCGAGCACCCCCGCGCCCACGCCGACGAGCACGATGAGCGCGCCGTTCACGAGGTCGACGTGCACCCGCGCATCCCGGTCGGGGATCACCACGAACAGCAGCGCGATCACCACGACGAGGAACGCGATGAACGACCACTGCAGCGCCCGCTTCGAGAGCTTCGCGAGCAGCCAGGCGCCGATCGGCGCGCCGACGATCGAGCCGCCCGCGAGCAGACCCGCGAGCAGCGGGTCGACATGGCCCTGCGTCGCGTACGACGCGACGCCCGCGAGCGAGGGCGCGACGATCGCGAGCAGCGAGGTGCCCGCCGCGAGCCGCTGCTGGTAGCCGAGCCAGAGCACGAGCGCGGGCACGATGATGAGCCCGCCGCCCACGCCGAACAGTCCCGACGCGAGCCCCACGAGCATCCCCGTCACCGCGAGCGCCGCCCAGTTGCGGCGCGGTGCGAGCTGCGAGTCGACCACGGCCATCCTCTCCGCGGCCGCGAGCGCCGCGGCCGACCGGGCCAGCCTACGCCCCGACGGCGGCTACTCGGCCGAGTCGGCGTCGGCCGCGTCGCCCTCCGGCAGCTGCAGGTCGATCACCGGGGCATCGCGCCAGATGCGCTCGAGGCTGTAGTAGAGGCGGTCCTCCTCGTGGAAGACGTGCACGACGATGTCGCCGAAGTCGAGCAGCACCCAGCGACCGAGGTCCTGCCCCTCGCGGCGCAGCACGCGCTGGCCAGCCTCCTCGCGGAGGCGGTCGTCGATCTCCTCGGCGATCGACAGCACCATGCGCTCGTTGCGGGCCGACACGAGCAGGAACGCGTCGGTGAGCGGCAGGTTCTCGCTCACGTCGAGCGCGACGAGATCGAACCCGCTGCGGTCGTCGGCGGCCTTCGCGGCCAGGCGGATGAGGTCGAGCGCACGTTC
>JAAYAS010000318.1 GCA_012719255.1 Microbacteriaceae bacterium
GCCCATCGAGCGGGCGGTGCCGGCGATGATGGCGGCGCCGGCCTCGATGTCGTTCGCGTTGAGGTCGGCCTTCTTCGTCTCGGCGATCTCGCGGCACTGGTCCCAGGTCATCTTGCCGACCTTGTCGGTGTGCGGCACGCCCGAGCCCTTCTTGACGCCGGCGGCCTTCTTGATGAGCTCCGCGGCGGGCGGGGTCTTGAGCACGAACGTGAACGAGCGGTCCTCGTACACGGTGATCTCGACCGGGACCACGTTGCCGCGCTGGGCCTCCGTGGCGGCGTTGTACGCCTTGCAGAACTCCATGATGTTGACGCCGTGCTGACCCAGCGCCGGACCGACCGGCGGGGCGGGGTTGGCGGCGCCGGCCTGGATCTGCAGCTTGATCAGACCCGCGACCTTCTTCTTCGGTGCCATGTGGTTTCCTTTCGCTTCGAGCGGATGCTGCGCAGCATCCCTCTCCCGCCCGACGGGCTTCTCCCGCCTGCGGTCCGGTTGCGCCGTGGCGGCACAACCTGTCAATGATAACGAACTCCGCGACCGTCGTCACCCCCGTGCGCGAACCGGCCCCGCGCATCCGGGATGCACGGGGCCGGTTCGAGCCGCGGGATGCGGCCTAGAGCTTCGTCACCTGGTTGAACGCGAGCTCGACCGGGGTCTCGCGGCCGAAGAGCGAGACCAGCACGGTGAGCTTGCCGCTCGCCGCCGCGATCTCGGTGATCGTGCCGTTGAGGCCCTCGAACGAGCCCTCCTTGATGGTGATGGTCTCGCCGATCTCGAAGTCGACCTCGGTGACCGGCTGCGCGGCGGCGCCGCCGGCGGCCTTCGCGCCGGGCTTCGACGCCGGGTCGGCGACCTCGACGGTCGACTTCAGCATGTCGAACGCCTCCTTGAAGCGCAGCGGCGAGGGGTTGTGGGCGTTGCCCACGAAGCCGGTGACGCCCGGGGTGTGGCGCACGACCGACCAGGTGTCCTCGTTGAGGTTCATGCGCACCATGACGTAGCCGGGGATGCGCACGCGGGTGACCATCTTGCGCTGCCCCTTCTTGATCTCGACGACGTCCTCCATCGGCACCTGGACCTCGTAGATGTCCTCCTCGGCGTCCATCGTCTGGGCGCGCTGCTGGAGGTTGTCGCGCACCTTGCGCTCGAAGCCGGCGTAGGTGTGGATGACGTACCACTTGCCGGGGCGGCGGCGGAGGTCCTTCTTGAACTCCTCGTACGGGTCGACCTCGTCCTCGGCCTCGTCGGCAGTGGCGGCGGCGCTCGCCGCGGCCTCCTCCTCGGTGTCGATGTCGAGGGTGTCGTTCACCATGGCGTCGACCTCGGGGTCGTCGATGGCGCTGGTGAGCTCGGCCTCGTCGCTGGTGTCGTCGTACTCGGCGTCGGCGACGTCGACCGCGTCGATGGCGGCCTGCGCGTCGAACTGGTCGACGGTGTCGCCCTCCTGGGCCTCGTGCACCTCGGAGTCCTGCTCCTCGGCCGCCTCGTAGAGGTTGTTCGGGTCGTTGAGGTTGCGGTCAGACACGGTGGTTCTTCTCGTTTCGTTCGGGGATGCGTCGGGGCTGCGGCGGCGACGCGGTTCGTTCTCGGGGCGGTGCGGCGGCACCGCGGCGACGGCGGACCGTCGTGACTACGGGGCATCGGGCGCGGCGGGGGCGCCCGGATCGAGCGGCTCGGGGGCCGGCGCCGGGAACAGCTCGGTGCCCTCGCCGAAGACCCAGCTCGACACGAAGCCGAAGAAGAAGTCGAGGGCCATGACGATGAGCATCATCACGACGAGGAAGCCGAGCACGACGCCGGTGTACCGCCACAGCTCCTTGCGGGTGGGGGTGACGACCTTGCGCAGCTCGGCCCCGACCTCCTTGAGGAACTTGGCGATGCCCTTCGGCTCGTCCTTCTTCTTCGCGGCGGGCTTCTTCTTCGCCGGGGCCTTCTTCGCGGGCGCCTTCTCGACGGCGGCCTTCTCGGCCTTCGCCCGCTTCGACTTCGGCGCAGCGCCGGCCGCGACCGGCACGACGTCGTCGGCATCGGCGTCGAGGTCGACCTCGGCCGCATCGGCGTCGTCGGCGACCTCCGCCTCGGCGGCGGCGAGCTCGGCCTCGTCGTCGACGAGCTCGTTCTCGAGCTCGTCGCCGGCGGCCTCCGCCTCGGCGTCCGCGGTGGCGTCCGCGTCGAGGTCGGTGTCGACGTCGTCGCCGATCGGCTCGGTGATCTCGTCGTCCCGCTTGTCGCCCGACGTGCCAGTGGCCACGCGTACTTCCCTTCGATGCAGAGTGCTGCGCCCGGATTCCGGGCACGACTGATGATGCCGTTCGGCAACCCCGCAAGCCTACGCCACGTGCGCGACCCGCGCATCCGGGGGCCGGAAAGCGAACCGGCCGGTCTTCCTCGTGAGAAGACCGGCCGGGTGTTCTGCAGGGCGGACAGGACTTGAACCTGCAACCTGCGGTTTTGGAGACCGCTGCTCTGCCAATTGAGCTACCGCCCTCTGCCCCCGTCTCGGGGCCGCTGCCGCGATCGGCAACTCGAAGAGTCTAGCGCATCCGTGCATCCCCCGCACTCGCCCCCACCACGACGAATCCGACCGGTACTCGCCGCGGCGAGTACCGGTCGGATTCCGGCGGGGATGCGGGAAGGGCTACTCGGTGAACAGCGCCTTGATGCGGCGGACGCCCTCGACGAGCTGCTCGTCGCCGAGCGCGTAGCTGAGGCGCACGTAGCCCGACGGGCCGAAGGCCTCGCCGGGGACGATCGCGACCTCGGCCTTGTCGAGGATGTAGTCGGCGAGGTCGAGCGAGGTGTCGATCTTCACGCCGCCCCACTCGCGGCCGAGCAGCTCGGTGACGTCGGCGTAGACGTAGAACGCGCCCTGCGGGGTCGGCACCTTGAAGCCGGGCACCTCCGAGAGCTCCTTCACCATGAGCTTGCGGCGGCGGTCGAAGGCCTTGCGGAACTCCTCGATCGGCTCCATCGGTCCGGTGAGGGCGGCGAGCGCGGCGCGCTGCGCGACGTTGTTCACGTTGCTGGTGAGGTGCGACTGGAGGTTCGCAGCGCCGGCGATGACGTCGGCGGGGGCGACCATCCAGCCCACGCGCCAGCCGGTCATCGCGAACGACTTCGCGACGCCGTTGACGAGGATGCACTTGTTGTCGAGCGTCGGCACGGCGTCGACGATCGACACGGCCTTCACGCCGTCGTAGACGAGGTTCTGGTAGATCTCGTCGGCGATGACGAAGATGCCCTTCGAGTCGATCCACTCGCCGATGGCGCGGGTCTCCTCGGGCGAGTAGACGGCGCCGGTCGGGTTCGAGGGCGAGACGAACAGGATCGCCTTGGTGCTCGGCGTGATCGCGGCCTCGAGCTGCTCGGGCGTGACCTTGTACTCCTGGTCGGCGCCGGCGAACACCTCGATGGTCGAGCCGCCGGCGATCTTGATCATCTCGGTGTACGAGGTCCACGCCGGGGTGGGTAGCAGCACCTCGTCGCCGTCGCCGACGACCGCCTGGATCGCCTCGAACACGGCCTGCTTGCCGCCGTTCGTGACGATGATGCGGCTCGCGGGCACGTCGAGGCCCGAGTCGCGGCGGGTCTTCGCGGCGATGGCGTCGCGGAGCTCCGGGAGGCCGGTGTTCGCGGTGTACTTGTGGTTCTTCGGGTCCTGCACGGCCTCGACGGCGGCGTCGATGACGTGCTGGGGCGTGGCGAAGTCGGGCTCGCCGGCCGCGTACGAGATGACGGGGCGGCCCTCGGCCTTGAGCGCCTTCGCCTTCCCGTCGACCTTGAGCGTCGCCGACGGAGCGATGGCGGCGATGCGGGGAGAGAGACGTGATTCGGTCATGCCGCACAGCCTACTCGGCGAGGTGAATCGGATTCACCAGGCGGATGCACAGCCGGCGACCCGTCGCGCAGTGCGCCCGACACAACCCCGCCCGTTCGACCGGGAGTCGCCGCGGGCGGCGCAGGGAGACCGGGAGCCGCCGCCGACACGCGCGCAGGGATCAGGGGACGGTGAAGCCGACCTCGTCGAGGAGGGCGCGCAGCTCGGCGTCGTCGTCGATGCCCCGGGTCGTCCACAGCACGATGTGGATGCGGGTGCCGCTGTGCGGCATGAGCCGCTCGAGCATGAGGATCTCGCCGCCGTCGCAGCCGGTGGCCCGCTGGCCGAGCAGCTCGAGCCGCGTGCCGTCGGCGCCGCGCAGCTCGTGCACCTCGGGCTCGCCGACGATCGTCGGCGCGACGCGGCACTCGTCGCCGATGCGGTTGAGCTGGGCGCGGGTGAGCGACTCGTCCGACTGCTTCGAGGTGAGCAGGTCGGTCTGCCACACCTCGATCTGCGCGCTGTAGTCGCCGCGGTAGGCGGTGAACTGGCCGGGCCGGTTCGTGATCGTCGACTCCCGCCAGTCGCCGGCGTCGGGCGGCACGAGCGTGAGCCCGTTCGCGAACTCGGCGTTCTGCGTGATCGGCACGAGCGAGCCGGGCGCCACCGGCTCGGGGTCGGTGAGCGGCGCGGTCGGATCGGTCTCGACCGGTCCGGTCTCCGCCGGTGCGGTCGTGCGCCACGGCGCCTCGACCGCCTCGGGCTGCGTCGTCGTGCCCGAGACGACGAGCGCGCCGACGAGCAGACCCACGACGACCAGGCCGGCCGCGCCCGCGGCGAGCAGCGGCCCGAGCCGGCGCCGCGGCGCGGGCGGCTCGGCCTCGACCTGCGCGGCGCGCGGCAGCATCGCCGGCGACCCGGGCGCACCGACCGCGAGCCGACCGCTCGGCGCGCGCCGGTCGCCGGCGGGGGCATCGGGCGCGGGGGCGGGATGCGGGTCCCCCTCGGCGCCGGGCGTGCGGCCCCACGCGGCC
>JAAYAS010000319.1 GCA_012719255.1 Microbacteriaceae bacterium
CGCCGGCTCGGCGAGTACGACCCGGCTGCCGCCGAGCGCATCGACGCGCGCAACGGCCGCCGCATCGTGCGCGCACTCGAGGTGATCGCGGTGACTGGCGAACCGTTCTCGGCGCAGCTGCCCGAGCAGGAGGAGTGGTGGCGGCCGACCGCGGTCGTGCTCGTCGAACGCGAGCGCGCCGAGCTCGTGGCGGCGCTCGACGCCCGCGTCGTCGAGATGTGGCGCGACGGCCTCGTCGCCGAGACCGCCGCGCTCGTCGAGGCCGGCCTGCAGGAGGCGTCGACCGCGGGCAAGGCGATCGGCTACGCGCAGGCGGCGCGGCAGCTGCGGGGCGAGTGCACCGAGGCCGAGGCGATCGCCGAGGCGCAACTGCTCACCCGCAAGTACGCACGCCGCCAGGTCTCGTGGTTCCGTCGCTACGACGCGGCGCTGCGGCTGCCGGCGGGGGAGCCGCTCGGCGCCGAGCGGGTGCTCGACTTCGCGGGGCTCGCGGGCTGAGCGGGCGGCGCGACCGCACCGGTTCGCGGCACGGCGTCCCTCAGCGCACCGCCACCTCGACGCGCTCGGTCGGCGACGCCGCGTCGGCCGCCCGGGGGAGCCGGCCGCGCAGCTCCATCGCCTCGCGAACGCGCTCGGTCGCGAGCCGCAGCGCCGCTTCGTGGGGGAGAGCACCGTCGCGCTCGGCGGCGTCGAGCACCGCGACGGTGTTCGCCCGCAGCTTCTCGGAGATCATCGCGAACACGTCGTCGGGGTCGACGACGAACGGCGAGTTCCGCGCATCCGTCGAATGCGCCGCCGCGACGATGCCGCCGGCGTTCGCGATGAAGTCGGGCACGACCACGACGCCGCGCTCGTGGAGGATCGCCCGCGACGACGGCGATGTCGGCAGGTTCGCGCCCTCGATCACGTACCGAGCCTCGGTCGCGCGGGCGACGGCGTCGCTCACGGTGTCCTCGCGGGCGGCCGGCACGAGCACGTCGGCCGGCGCCTCGAGCACGTCGAGGCGCCGCTGCGCCTCGGGGTAGGCGAGCACGCAGTCGTCGCGCAGCTCGTCGCGCAGGTCGAGGAGCCGCTCGAGGTCGAGCCCGTCGGGGTCGTGCACGGTGCCGCGGGCGGTGGCGACGGCGACGATCCGCGCGCCGAGGCCCTCGAAGCGCTTCGCGGCGGCGGCGCCGACCGCGCCGAACCCCTGGATCGCGACCCGCTTGCCGGCGAGAGAGTCGCCCGCCCGCTGCAGCGCCGCATCCGCCGCCTCGGCGACGCCGAAGCCGGTCACGCCGAGCCGGTCGTAGGGCACGCCGCCGAGCGCGCGCGGCAGGCCGGTCGACGCGCCGAGGTCGCCGAGCTCGTCGGCGAGCACCGCGGCGTCCCGCTCGGCGAGGCCCATGTCGAGGCCGAAGAGGTACTCGCTCGGCACCTCGTTGCGCAGCGCCCGGGCGAAGGCGCGCAGCACCCGCTCCTTGTCGGCGCCGGCCGGATCGCCGAGAAGACCGGCCTTCGCGCCGCCGTGGAACAGGTCGACCGCGGCCCACTTCCACGTCATCGTGCGGGCGAGCCGCGCCACCTCGCCGACGGTGAGCGTCGGGCTCATGCGCGTGCCGCCCTTGCCGATGCCGCGCGCCGAGTTGTCGATGACGAGCACGCCGCGCATCCCGGTGCGCGTGTCGTGCACGATCACGATCTTCTCGGGGCCCCACTCGTCCGCCTGCTCCAGCAGGTTGTCGACCATCATCGATCCTTCCGTTCGCCGTTGAATCCAGTGCCGTTGATGTCGGTGCCACCACTCTGAACCCCTGCTGGTGCGATCGGCGACGATCGAGAGCGCGGGCTGGTCGGGCGAGCGTTAGCGTTCCTTCTGCTCGCGCCACGGGTTCGCACGAGAAACGGGTGCCGCGAGCGCTCCGGATGGGGCACGATCTCTGGAACGGGATCGGACCGCGACGAGGCGGACCGCGCCGAGCGCGCGAGGGTCCCCGGCGAAAGGACTGCGAATGCCCGCACGCTACTTCACCGACGACGAGGTCGCCGAGCTGCTCACCCCCGCCGTGGTGCTCGAATCGCAGCGCGCCGCGTTCACGGCGCTCGCCCGGGGCGAGGCGGTGCTCGCGCCGCGCGTGCTCGTGCCCGGCGCCGACGACGCCGTCGCGTTCAGCTACGTCGCCCGGCTCACCCCCGAGTCGGCCGCCGTGAGCAAGCTCGGCAGCGTGAACCCCGCGAACTCGGCGCGCGACCTCCCGCTCATCTCCGCGACGGTGCACGTGCTCGACGCCGAGACCGGCCACCCGGCCGCGACCATCGAGGGGGAGACGCTCACGACGCTCCGCACCGCGGCGGCCTCGGCGCTCGCGGCGCAGGCGCTCGCGAAGCCCGGCGCGAGGACGCTCGGCATCATCGGCGCCGGCGTGCAGGCGCGCGCCCACGCGCTCGCCCTCGCCGATGCGCTCGAGCTCGACGAGATCCGCATCGCCGGCCGGAGCCTCGACCACGCGAAGGACCTCGCCCGCGAGCTCGACGAGCAGCTGCCGGTGCCGGTGCGCTCGGTCGTGCACGAGAAGGCCGGCGCCTGCGACATCGTCGTCACCTGCACGACGAGCTTCGAGGCCGTCGTCGAGACCGCCTGGGTGCGCCCCGGCGCCACCGTCATCAGCGTCGGCGCGTTCGCCCCCGACCGCCAGGAGCTGCCGGCGTCGCTCGTCGACCGCGCCGACCGCATCGTCGTCGACCACCGGCCCACCTCGGCCGCGCAGTCGGGTCCGGTCGTCACCGCGATCGAGGCGGGCTCGCTCGCCGCCGACGACCTCGTCGAGCTCGGCGACGTGCTCATCGACGAGGCCGGCGGCCGCGGCGGCGACGACGAGATCGTGCTCTACTTCAGCGTCGGCGTCGGCATCCAGGATGCGGCGGCCGCCGAGGCGCTGCTCCGCGCGGCGGGGCCGTCGGACGCGGCTCAGTAGTCGGCGCGCACGCGCAGCTCGGGCGCCAGGGCGATGCCCGGCGCCCGAGCTGCGGTGCGGCGGGCGATCTGCACGAGCGCGTCGACGAGCGCGGCGACCGCGGGGTTGCCGCGCTGCCGGTCGACGAGCATCGACACGTGCCGGCGCACGCCGAGGTCGACGATCTCGGCGGTGTCGGTCTCGCCGTCGCTGAGCGACAGCGCCGCGAGCGCGGGGATGACCGCGACGCCGAGCCCCGAGCGCACGAAGCTCGCGACGACGCTGTAGTTGTTGCTGCGGTAGCGGATGCGCGGCTCGAAGCCGGCGGTCGCGCAGGCCCGCTCGAGCGCCTGCGCGCAGTGCGAGCCGTCGCGGGTGGCGATCCACGTCTCGTCGGCGAGCTCGGCGAGCTCGATCCCGCGGCCCGAGGCGGGATGCCCGGGCGGCACGAACGCGACGAGCTGCTCGCTGAGCAGCGGCAGCCGGGTGAGCGAGCGCGGCCAGCTCGCCGGCACGAGGTCGTACTGGTAGGCGAGCGCGAGGTCGATCTCGCGCTCGACGAGCCGCGGCACGAGGTCGTCGGGCTCGCCCTCGTCGAGCTCGAGCTCGACGCCGGGCCGGCTGCGCACGAACTCGGCGAGCGCCGACGGCACGAACTGCCGGCTCGCGGTGGGGAAGCTGCCGAGCCGCACGAGCCCGCTGCCGCCCTCGCCGAGCGAGCGCACGCGCTCGTCGAACGAGGCGATCGCGGCGAACACGTCGTGCGCGCTCGCCTGCAGCTGGTCGGCGATCGCGGTGGGCCGGATGCCGCGGGCGTCGCGGTCGAACAGCTGCAGGCCGGTCTCGCGCTCGAGCGCGGCGATCTGCTGCGACACCGCCGAGCCGGTGTAGCCGAGCTCGCGGGCCGCGCCGGCGAACGAGCCGGTGCGGAGCACCGCCACGAGCGTGGTCAGATGCGTCGGGTTCACCATGGGTCGGCTCCTCTCGTCGGTCTCGCGCCATCGCGATGCCGCTCGGGCCGCGTCGTCGCGGCCGGCGGCTCCGACGGGATGCGGGATCGAGCCCCATCCGCACTGCGGCCAGAGTAGTGCAGCAACTCTTGCACTCGCCCGGGCAGGCGACGCGCTGCCGAGCATTAGAGGTGCTTGCCCTCGGCCCCGGAGTCATGGGGCTCGGCGGGTGTCGTCGAGCATCACGACCGGCCACAATCGGTGGCACCGCATCCCGGCGCGACGACGACGTCGAGCCCGGCCCGCCGAACGGGATGCGACCGGATCCGGCAGCGTCGCCGACCCATCCACGGATGCCGTCGGCGATGCGCGAAGCTCGACCACGAAGGGACCGTCCATGGCCGCAGCACCCGCGGAGGTCGCGATCGACCTCGATCGCGTCGACAAGTCGTTCGGCGACAACCACGTGCTCAAGGAGGTCTCGCTGCGAGTGCCCGAGGGCACGGTCACCGCGATGATCGGCCCCTCGGGCGCCGGCAAGAGCTCGCTGCTGCGCTGCATCAACCTGCTCGAGCGGCCCGACAGCGGCACGATCACCGTCGAGGGCCACACCATCGACGCCTCGACGAGGATCACCGACCAGCAGCTGCGCGAGCTGCGCCGCGAGGTCGGCATGGTGTTCCAGCACTTCAACCTCTTCCCGCACCTCACGGTGCTCGAGAACGTCTCGCTCGCGCAGCGCCGCGTGCTCGGCCGCAGCAAGGACGAGGCGAACGAGCGCTCGATGAAGCTGCTCCAGCGCGTCGGCCTCGGCGACAAGGCCGGCCAGTACCCCGGCCGCTGCTCGGGCGGGCAGCAGCAGCGCATCGCGATCGCCCGCGCGCTGTCGCTCGACCCCCGCATCATGCTCTTCGACGAGCCCACCTCGGCGCTCGACCCCGAGCTCGGCCTCGAGGTGCTCGCGGTGATGCGCGAGCTCGCCGAG
>JAAYAS010000320.1 GCA_012719255.1 Microbacteriaceae bacterium
ACGAGCCGGCCTGCACGATGACGGGGTGGCCCTGGGGCGGGCGGGGGCCGGCGAGCGGGCCCTCGACCTGGAAGTACTCGCCGACGTGGTCGATGCGGTGGATCTTGTCGAGGTCGACGAAGTCGCCCGAGGCGCGGTCGGCGATGACGGCGCCGTCCTCCCACGAGTCCCAGAGGGCCTTGACGACCTCGGCGAACTCGGTGGCGCGGCGGTAGCGCTCGGCGGGCTCGGGGGCCTCGGCGTAGCTGTAGTTCTTGAAGCCGTCGAACGAGGTGACGAGGTTCCAGCCCGCGCGGCCGCCCGACATGTGGTCGAGGCCGGCGATCTGGCGGGCGACGGTGTAGGGGCTCTCGAACGAGGTCGACATCGTGCCGATGAGGCCGATGCGGCTGGTGCGGGCGGCGATCGCCGAGAGCGTCGAGATCGGCTCGAAGTAGCCGTTCGTCTTGATGTCGCCGCGGAGGGTGGGGTTCGCGTTCGCGATGTCGCCGAAGAACACGGCGTCGATCTTCGCGGCCTCGGCCATCTGCGCGAGCTCGACGACGTACTCGAGGCTCGGCACCTCCTCGATGCGGCTGCCCTCGCGGCGCCAGGCGTCCTTGTGGTGGCCGGCGGGGATGACGAAGGTGGTCAGTGCCATACGGCGGGTCGGCTTCGCTGCCATGTCGTGTGCCTTTCATTGCGGACGGTCATCGTCGACCGGGAAGACATGTGCGCCGGTGCGCGCACACCATTCTGCGTCGCCGCCACCACGTCACGCCAGACGAAAGAACCGCGCTCATTCGTCAGCAGAATCGATGTTGGCAACTTCCGGAACAATAATATATTCTTCTTCCAGAAGTGCAAAGTTAGCCGGAGCGCTGCTCCGTCCCGACCGGCGGCAACGGTGCCGCACCGATTGAGGAGACCTCATGAGCGACCAGAACTCCCCCACCAACGCACCCGCCATCGACGCCCGCGACTTCCGCGACGTCATGGGCCACTACCCCACCGGCGTCGTGTTCGTCAGCGCGATGCTCGACGACGAGCCCGTCGGCATGGTCGTCGGCACCTTCTCGTCGGTGTCGATCGAGCCGCCGCTCGTCTCGTTCATGCCGATGAAGACCTCGAACACGTACGCGAAGCTCCGCGACAGCGGCGCGAACATGTGCATCAGCGTGCTCGCCCACGACCAGATCGCCGTCTGCCGCACCCTCGCCTCGCGCGACCCCGAGAAGTTCGACAAGGTCGACTGGACCCTCTCGTCGCACGGCGCCCCGCAGATCGCCGACGCCGTCGCCCACATCCACGGCCGCTTCGGCGCCGAGTACGAGGCCGGCGACCACTGGATCACCCTCGTCGAGGTCGACGAGCTCTCGGTCACCCGCCCGACCACCCCGCTGCTCTTCTTCCAGGGCGGCTACGGCGGCTTCTCGCCGACCGGCATGAGCGCCCACGTCGACGAGTCGCTGATCTCGGCCGTGCGCGTCGCCGAGGCGGCCCGCCCGCAGCTCGACCGCCTCGCCTCGCGCTTCGGCGGCACCGCCGCCGCGCTCGTGCAGGTGAGCGCGATCGACCAGACCATCGGCGCCACCTCGTACGGCGGCGACACCCCCGCCGACGAGCGCATCGGCGTGCGCATCCCGCTCATCCCGCCGCTCGGCGAGGCCGCCGTCGCGTGGAGCGAGAACCAGGTCGACCAGTGGGTGTCGCGCATCTGGCCGCCGGAGCAGGAGACCATCGACGCCTACCGCGAGGGCGCCGCGCGCGTGCGCGAGCAGGGCTACGCGGTCTCGCGCCTCGACGGCGACGTCGCCGGCTACGAGCGCCTCGGCGAGGCGCTCTCGGAGTACGGCCTCACCGAGCTCACCCCCGCCCGCGACCGCGCGGTGCGAGGCGTGATCGCCGAGAGCGGCCGCTTCTTCGGCGGCAGCATCGGCGACGACGAGACCGGCCTCGACCTCGCGAGCGTCGTCGTGCCGGTGTTCGACCCGAACAGCGACGAGCCGCACAACTCGGGCCTCGTGCTGCGCCTCGGCAACCTCCCGCAGGGCGTCGACGCCGCCACCGTCCGCGAGTGGATCGCCGCGCTGCAGGAGGCCGCCGCCGAGGTCACCGAGACCCTCCGCACCACCGCCCAGCGCGACTACGACCGCTACACCGCCGCCGACCTCCGCCACGCCTAGGCCCGGCGGCCCGGCGCCCGCCCCGTGCGGCCGCCCGACCGCTCCCCGGATCGCCCGGATGCGCACCCCGCGCATCCGGGCGATCCCGCGTTTCCGGGCGCACGGCCCCTCCGCCGGGATCAGCCTCGACCGCGCCAGTAGTCGCAACGCGCGCCCCAAGAGCGCAGGATGCGACCACTCGAGCGGCGGTCGCGGCTCCCAGTGGTCGCGATCTGCACTCCTGACGCCCCCGGTCGAACCGAATGCGACCACTCCGGGCACGGGAACCGCACTGAGTGGTCGCGAACGGCGCGGGACGGCGCCGAATGCGACCACCGGCGAGCGGCACGTGGTTCTGCGGCGAGGGGCTCTGCGACAGGAGGGCCGGCGGCAGGAGGCGCGGCGGCAGCAGGCCCGGCGGCAGCAGGCCCGGCGGCAGCAGGCCCGGCGGCAGCAGGCCCGGCGGCAGCAGGCCCGGCGGCAGGAGGGCCGGCGCAGCGCGCGACCCGCTCGCGCGCATCCCGCAGCCCTGCATCCCCGGACCCACCGCCCGCCCGGAAACCGGGCGCGCGCCCCGGGCCGAAGCCCGGGGCGCGCTCTCCCGTTCCGGTCGCGGACCGCATGACCCGTCCGCGACCCGTCCGGCTACTCGGTGGCGAGCAGCCGGGCGATCTCCCCCACGTCGCGCAGCTCGGCGATGCCGCTGGCGGCGGCGTGGAGCGCGGCGGCGCGGCGGTCGTCGATGCCGCCGTTCCAGGCGACGGCGTCGAAGAACTTGCGCTCGAGGCGGGCGGCGCTCTCGGCGGAGTCGTCGTAGGCGCCCTTCGCGGCGGCGAGCTCCTGCTCGTGCACCGCGCCGTCGCGGGCGGTGACCTCGATGCGCACGGCGATGCCCTCGGCGGGGTCGAGCGAGGGGCGCAGCTCGACGCGCTCGAGCATCCGCTCGAGGCGCTCGCTGCGCACGTGCTCGTCGGTCATGTGGCCGAGCGCGACGGTGCCGTCGAGCAGCGCCGTGGCGACGCCGAAGTGGATGCTGAACGCCGCCGAGACCTCGGCCGAGGGGCCGGGCTCGAAGCGCTGGCCGACGAAGCCGTCGAACACCCGCTGCTGCACGTGCACGACGCACCGCTCGATGTCGTCGGCGGCGAGGCCGTGGTCGGCGACGAGCCGCTCGGCGGCCTCGATCGAGGGCTGGCTCGCGCGGCAGGCGGGCCACGCCTTGATGACCGCGTCGCCGAAGTAGCGCTCGCCGAGGCCGTCGGTGAGGTGCTCGTAGGCGGGCTCGCCCTGGGTCCACTGGTGCACGAAGCCGAAGCGGCCGCCGATCGGGTCGCGCGGGCCGTCGAAGCCGAGCTCGGCGAGCTCGGCCGAGAACACGGCGTTGCGGGCCGAGAGCGCGATCGGCAGCTTGAACGACGGGGTCTTGTCGTTGATGTTGTCGATCGTGCCGGCGGCCTGGTTCATGGCGATGCCGAGCGCGCGGCGCAGGCCCTCGGCGTCGAGGCCCATGAGCACGCCCGCGACCGCGGCGCCGCCGAGCACGTTGACGGTGCCGGTGTTGTCGCCGCCGCCGTAGACGTCGAAGCCGGTGGTGTGCGCGACGCGGGCGGCGAGGTCGTCGCCGACGGCGAGCGCGGTGATGAGCCGGGCGCCGCTGACGTTGCGCGACTCGGCGACCGCGAGCGCGACCGCCGCGGTGGTGCCGGTGATGTGCGCCGGCACCTGGACGCCGTCGGCGCGATCGGCGCCGACGGGCTCGAAGTCGTACGAGCGCATGAGCATCGCCGCCGCGAAGGCGGCGTGCATGGCGGGCACGCGGGTCGACGTCGTGAGGAGGGTCGAGTCGGGGCGGCCGCCCCAGCGGCGCACGAGGTCGAGCACCTCGGCCGAGGCCTGGGCCCGGCGGCCGGCGGCGATGAGGCCGACGGCGTCGACGAAGCGGGCGGTCGCGCGGGCGACCGCCGCCGGCGGCAGCGACTCGAAGGTCGCCGCCGCCAGGTGCTCGACGAGCGCGTCGGTGCGGTTGTCGGTCATGCCGGGGTTCCGTTCTCGCGGCGCCGGATCAGTCGAGCGCGCCCGACTGCGCGAGGAAGGCGCGGAACTGGCCGCCCTCGCCCTCGCGCTGGGCCTTCATGTGCTCGAGGATGCGGGCGCGGCCGATCGAGCCGAGGTAGAAGCGCTCGTAGAGCTCGATGCGCGAGCCGAGGGCCGAGCCGGCGAAGTCCCACGCGGTGCGGAAGACGCGGGCGCGGTCGCGGGCCGAGATGTCGCCGGCGCCGGGCAGGTACTTCTCGAGCAGGGGGCCGAGGCGCTCGTTGTCGAACGCGGCCTGCGCCGGGGTGGCGAGGAGGTTGTGCGAACCGAGCGACTTGATGATGTCGTTGACGCGGATCATCCACTCGCTCATGATCGTGCGCAGCACGCCGATGTCGTCGTGGAGGAACCAGGCGCCGCCGCCCCAGTCGTGGGCGCGGGTCTCGGCCGAGTGGATGATCGACCGGGTGATGCGGAGGTAGCCGTGCACCTCGCCGAGCATGGCGGCGATGTCGGGGCGCGAGTTCTGGCCGGTGGTCTTCGCGATCTCGGCGAGGAGGTCGTAGGCGAACTCGAGCTTCACGGCCGAGCGGATGGCGGTCTGCTGCTGGGTGCAGCCGGTGGCGGTGCCGGCGTTCACCGAGTTGTAGAGGTCGAGCTCGCCGTCGATGAAGACGCGGTCGTGCGGGATGAGCACGTCGTCGAAGATGACGACGCCGTCCTGCTCGTCGAAGCGCGACGAGAAGGGGCGGTCCTCGACCGGCTGGTCGACGCCGTAGTGGTCGCGGCAGACGACGACCACGCCGGGGGCGTTCATCGGCACCGCGAACGAGATGGCGTACTTCTCGTAGCCCGGACGGATGGGGGTGGCCGGGTAGACGTAGCACTCGTCGGCGATCGGGCCGAGGGTGG
>JAAYAS010000039.1 GCA_012719255.1 Microbacteriaceae bacterium
AGGTCGCCGCCGTGGCCGCGTTCTCGTACCGCGTCCGCTCGCCCGAGGACGTCGACAAGGCGGAGGCCTTCTACAAGGAGCTCGGCTGCCGCGTCGAGCGCAAGGCCGAGGGCTTCACCAAGGGCATCGGCGACTCGGTGCGCGTCGAGGACCCGCTCGGCTTCCCGTTCGAGTTCTTCTACGAGACCGAGCACGTGGAGCGTCTCGCATGGCGCTACGACCTGTACACCCCGGGTGCGCTCGTGCGCCTCGACCACTTCAACCAGGTCACCCCCGACGTGCCGCGCGCGGTGCGCCACTACCAGGACCTCGGCTTCCGCGTGACCGAGGACATCCAGGACGAGGAGGGCACCGTCTACGCCGCGTGGCTGCGCGCGAAGCCGACCGTGCACGACACCGCCGCGACCGGCGGCGACGGCCCGCGGATGCACCACGTCGCGTTCTCGACCCACGAGAAGCACAACATCCTCGCGATCTGCGACAAGCTCGGCGCGCTGCGCATGAGCGACTCGATCGAGCGCGGCCCCGGCCGCCACGGCGTCTCGAACGCGTTCTACCTCTACCTGCGCGACCCCGACGGCCACCGCGTCGAGATCTACACGCAGGACTACTACACCGGCGACCCCGACAACCCGGTCGTCACGTGGGACGTGCACGACAACCAGCGTCGTGACTGGTGGGGCAACCCGGTCGTGCCGTCGTGGTACACCGAGGCGTCGCTCGTGCTCGACCTCGACGGCAAGCCGCAGCCGGTCGTCGCGCGCACCGACGCGTCGGAGATGGAGAAGACCATCGGCGCCGACGGCTTCTCGTACACCCGCAAGGACGGCGAGGACAAGGGCTTCAAGATCGGCAACCAGCTCTAGGCTGCCGCGTCGGATCGTCGCCCGGCAGCGCTCGCGCTGCCGGCAGCGCTGGGGAGCGGGCTCCGGAACCTGTGGTTCCGGAGCCCGCTCCGGTGTTTCCGGATGCGCGGGGCGGCCGGGTGCGCGGCGCGCGATGCGGGCGCGGGCCCGGCGCGCGAGGCGGGATCAGGCCCGGCGCGCGAGGCCGGCGCGAGGCCGTCGCGGGGCCGGCGCGCGAGGCCGGCGCGGGGCCAGCGCGAGTCAGCGATGACCGGATGCGGGGACAGCCTGATCTGCGGCGCGGCGAGCCGAGCTCGCGTCTCGGGAGCCCGAGTCAGGCGCGGCCGGAGGCAGTGGTCGATTCGGTCTCCCAGCCGGGCGGCGGCTCGGGCGGGTGGGCACGCCGGTAGGCGGGGTCGAATCGTTTGCGACCGCCGAGTCGAGGGGCGCGCTGCCGGTCGACGGTGGCGGGCGGGATGAACCAGACGGTCCCGCCGCCGCCCGGAGGCGCGGCGACACGCTCCTCTCCCGCCGGCGCGCGGCGCATCGTGCGGGCGGGAGGCACGATGACGACGTCCCAGCCGTCGTGGACGCGATGGTGGCAGGTGGTGCACAGCAGCACCGCGTTCCCGAGGTCGGTGCCGCCGCCGTGGCGCCAGTAGACGAGATGGTGCGCCTCGGCGAAGCCGGGAGGAAGCCCGCAGAACGCGCAGCCGGCGTCGCGCTCGACGAGTGCGAGCCGCTGCGCTTTCGTGAAGAGGCGCTTCGTGCGGCCGAGGTCGAGGATCTCGCTGTCGGCGCCGAGCACGAGCGGGATGATGTCGGCCGATGCCGCCATGCGGCGCGCGGTGCCGGCGTCGATCGGCCCGAACCCGTCGATCTCGCAGACGGGGACGAACGATTCGGGCAGCGGTACCGAACCGGCGCCCGCGGGCGAGGTGCGGTTCGAGGCAGTGGGCGCGTCGGCCGCAGCGGGCTCGATCCACGGGTCGGCGAGCCGCTCGACGGGGATGCGGACGACGACGGCCGTGCTCGGCGCCGGCAGGTCGTCGGAGTCGCAGCCGCTCGCGTGCGCGCAGAGCGTCGCGAGCGCCTCGGCGCGCAGTTGCGCGAGCGATCGGCCCTCCATCGACACGGCGCCGGGGCCGCCGTCGGCGGCGAGATCGCCCTCGGCGGCGAGATCGGCACCCGCCCCGGCCTCGCAGTCGGCATCGGCACCGTTCTCGCCGTCGCCGTCGCCGTCGCCGGCGGCGCCCGTCGTCGCAACGGCACCGACGCCCGCCGCGGCAACAGCATCGGCGCCCGCCGTGGCAACGGCACCGGCGCCCGCATCCGCGGCGAGCTCGACGGGCCTGAGCTCGAGAGCGGGGCCGTCGGCGAGACGACGGAACTCGTCGCGCTCGACGAGGTTCGCGCCGCGGCTCGCCCGGAGCTGGTGGGTGACGATCGACTCGATCGCCGCGCGGATCGGCGCGGCGGTCTCGGGGTCGAACCTGCCGTTGAGGGTGATCATCCCGGCCGCGTTGCGGCCGAAGGTGAGCGAACGGTGCTCGCGCATCTCCTCGATGCGCGGCGCGGTGCCGTCGGGGTCGAGGTGCGCCTCGGCGTAGCCGATCGCGGTCTCGAGCTCGTTGAGGGTCATGCCCTGGGCCACCTCGACGAGCATCTCCTCGACCTCATCGATCGCGGCGGCCTCGACGCGGTGGCAGACGCGGTCGCGCAGGGCGATGAGCGCGTCGGCGGCGTGGGTGCTGATGTCGCCCGCCGTCACGGCGGCGTCGACGTGCGGGCACTGCGGCGGCAGCGCCTCGCCGGTGATGGCACGGCCGCCGGTGAGCGCGCGGCCGGTGCGGATGAGGCGGCGGGCTTCGGCGACCGGCGCGCCGAGCGCGGCTGCGACGAGCGTGCGCGCGTTGCGGTGGCCGCTGCGGCGTGCGAGCCCCTCCTCACCGGCGACGAGCTCTGAACGATCCGCGATCTCGGAGGCCATGCGCCCGATCGCGCCGGTGAGTTGCCGGTGGAGGCCCGCCGCGGCATCGAGGAGGCCGAGGAGCTGGGAGTCGGTCATCGCAGAGAGCTCGCCGTCGAGGTGGACCTCCGCCGCATCGCCGCCGGCGTGGGCCTCGACACCGGCGGCGGCACCGGGCACGGCCGCCGCGGCCCACGCAGCGGCGAGCGCCGCGACCCGGCCCGCGACCCAGGCGGGCGCCTCATCCCCCGCCCCGGCAGCGCCGGCGCTCGTGGCTGCGCTCGCACCCGAAGGCGCATCCGTGCGCACCGGCCCGATCGCCTCCGGGGGCGCATGCCCACCGGTGACTGCGCCGGCGCGCTCGTCGACGACCGCGCCCGAAACCGGCACGGCGCCCGCATCCACGGCCGCACCGAGATCGGCATCCGCAACGTCACCGGCACCAGCACCAGCACCAGCACCCCAAAGCTCGCGCGATGCCGCGCACTCCGACTCGCGGCGGGCGCCCTCGGCGAGCATCGCGGCGAGATCGGCGTCGCTCGGGCCGGGGTCGTCGAAGTCGTGGAGTCCGATCGACTCGAAGAAGGCGCGCGCATCGCGCTCGAGCTCGGCCTCGATGCGCTCGAGCTCCTGCGCCTCGAACGCGGCCAGAGCGGCGCGCTCCTCGGGCGAGAACGCCGACTCCCAGTCGAATGCGTCGGCACCCGCACCGCAGCGCGCCCCATCCGCCGAACCGGCGCGCGCACCGCCCCGCGCACGCGCAACCGGAACCCCGGCATCGCGCCCGGAGCCGCGAGCGGGCACGCGATCGAGCTCATCGGTGGGTCGGAAGAACGGGCCCTGGCCCTCGGCGTCGATCACGGTCACCCCCTCGTCGGCGATGCCCCCAGACTACGCGAGTTCGAACACATGTTCGATGAACAGAAGATGAACGCACCTTCGAGGCACCTGAGAGCGACCCGCATCACACCATCGAGCGCACCGCCTGCCGCAGCGTCGGCACTCGGAACTCGTAGCCCGCCGCGAGCAGCCGCTCCGGCAGCACCCATCGGCTCTTCAGCACGAGCTCGGGCTCGGTGCGCAGCGCCCACATCGCCGGCTCGAGCACGGCGCGCGGCGCGGGCAGGCCGAACGGCGCGCCCACCGCATCCCGCAGCTCGCGCATGAGCTCGCGGTTGCCCACCGGATCGGGCGCGGCGAAGTTGATCGGCCCCGCGAGGTCGTCGCGGTCGCGGACGAACTTGATCGCGCCGATCACGTCGTCGAGGTGGATCCAGCTGAACAGCTGCCGGCCGCGCGAGTCGTGCCACGGCGACCGGCCGCTCCCGCTCGGATCGGGGCCGATCCCCCGATATCGGCGGTGCGCGGGCCACCAGTGGTCGATCTGCGGCCCGCCGAGGCCGAACCGCGCGAGCCGCAGCAGCAGCTGCGGGGCCGGGCCGTCGCCGAGCACGATGGTGATGCGCATCGCGACGCGGCGCGTCACCGGCAGTTCGTCGGCGAACAGCTCCCGCTCCCAGTTGCGGGCGATGTCGACCGAGAGCCCCGCGCCGATCTCGTGGTCGGACTCGGTCATCGGCCGGTCGAGCGCATCGCGGTAGATCGTCGCCGTGCTCGCGTTGCACCACAGCCGCGGAGGCGCCGCGACCGCCGCGATCGCCTCGCGCAGCTCGCGGGTCGTCTCGACTCGGCTGCGGAGCAGCTCGTCGCGGTTCGCGTCGGTGTAGCGGCAGTTCACCGACTTGCCGGCGAGATTGACGACGAGCTCGGCGCCGTCGACCGCCCGGCGGATCGCCTCGGGATCGCCCCAGCGCGCATCCGGCCCGTCGCGGCCGATGCGGCGGATGCGCCAGCCCTCGGCGGCGAGGTCGTCGGCGAGGGCCGTGCCGATGAATCCGGAGGCGCCGGCGAGCACCGCGATGGGCGGGGCGGCGGGGTCGGTCGTCATGCCGCCGACCCTACGCACCGGGGTTGCGGGCGACCTGGCCGGGCTCCTCCTGCGCCGCGAGCAGCGCCGCGAACGCCCCGCCGGCGGCGGCGAGCTCGTCGTAGCGGCCCGATTCGACGATGCACCCGTCCTCGAGCACATGGATGCGGTCGGCGTCGCGGAGCGGGTCGAGCCGGTGCGCGACGACGACGAGCGTCGCGCCGAGCTCGCGCAGGCGGGCGGTGATGCGCGCCTGCGTCGGCGGGTCCTGATGGCTCGTCGCCTCGTCGAGCACGAGCACGGCGTTCGCGAGTCCGCCGGGGGCGGCCCGGGCGCGCAGCAGCGTGCGCGCGAGCGCGAGGCGCTGACGCTGGCCGCCGCTGAGCCGCTCGCCACGACGTCCGACGGACGCGTCGAGGGGCAGGTCGAGGTCGGCGACGCGCAGCGCCGCCCGCAGCGCGTCGTCGTCGGCGTCGGGATCGCCGAGCCGGAGGTTGGTCGCGAGATCGGCGTCGAGCACGAACGGCGCCTGGTCGGCGACCGCGACGAGCTCGTGCACCCGCGCCGATCCGAGCGCCCGCGCATCCGCCCCGTGCACGAGCACCGCGCCCTCGCGCGGGTCGAAGTGGCGCTGTGTGAGGCGGGCCACCGTCGACTTGCCCGAGCCGGTCGCGCCGACGAGCCCGACCAGCTCGCCGCGGCCGACCGAGAGGTCGATGCCGGCGAGGGCGTCGACGGGCGCGTCGGGGTACGCGAACCGCACGCCGCGCAGCTCGAGGGCGGGCGGGTCGGGTGCCGCGGGCGCGGCGGGCACGTCTGATGCGGCGGGCACATCTGATGCTTCGGGCGGGGCGGATGCGGCGGGCACGGCACGTGCACCGGTCTGCTCCTGCGTCGGTTCCTCGACCGCCGACCGCCGGCCCGCGAGCTCGCGGATCCGGCGGGTCGCCTCGAGCCCGGCGGGCAGCGAATTCGCGAGCCGCTCGACCGAGTCGAGCGCGTTCGCAGTGCCGGGGACGAGCGCGACCGCGACGAGCAGGCACGGCAGCCCTGCCGCATCCGCGAGCATCCCGGGCGCCCCCGCGAGCAGCACCGCGAGCGCCCCGAGCCAGACGCGGGCCGCGCTCGCCGCGTGGCGACGGCCGGCCGCGGCACCGCCCCGGCGCAGGCGCTCGGCGAGCTCGGCGTCGATCGCGGCGGCGCCGTCGAGGCGCCGCGCCTCGGCGCCGACGGCGACGATCTCCTCGCGGATCCGAAGCGTGTCGGCGACGTGGGCGG
>JAAYAS010000321.1 GCA_012719255.1 Microbacteriaceae bacterium
CGACCGCCGCAAGGTGATCATCCTCGGCGCCGGCCCGAACCGCATCGGCCAGGGCATCGAGTTCGACTACTCGTGCGTGCACGCCTCGTTCGCGCTCGCCGACGCGGGCTTCGAGACGATCATGGTGAACTGCAACCCCGAGACGGTCTCGACCGACTACGACACCTCCGACCGCCTCTACTTCGAGCCGCTCACCCTCGAGGACGTGCTCGAGATCGTCGAGGTCGAGCAGTCGAACGGCGAGCTGCTCGGCGTGGTCGTGCAGCTCGGCGGCCAGACCGCGCTCGGCCTCGCGCAGGGGCTGCAGGCCGCGGGCGTGCCGATCCTCGGCACCTCGCCGGATGCGATCGACCTCGCCGAGGAGCGCGGCGCGTTCTCGGCGATCCTCGACGCGGCCGGCCTCGTCGCCCCCGCGAACGGCACCGCCACCGACCGCCAGGGCGCGCAGGACATCGCCGAGCGCATCGGCTTCCCGGTGCTCGTGCGCCCGAGCTTCGTGCTCGGCGGCCGCGGCATGGAGATCGTCTACGGCGCGGCGCAGCTCGACGACTACTTCGACCGCATCGCCGACCAGGGCATCGTCTCGCAGACGAACCCGCTGCTCGTCGACCGCTTCCTCGACGACGCGATCGAGATCGACGTCGACGCGCTCTACGACGGCGAGGAGCTGTTCATCGGCGGCATCATGGAGCACATCGAGGAGGCCGGCATCCACTCCGGCGACTCGGCCTGCACCCTGCCGGCGATCACCCTCAGCGACTCGGTGCTCGCGAAGGTGCGCGACGCCACCGGCCGCATCGCCGAGGGCGTCGGCGTGCGGGGCCTGCTCAACGTGCAGTTCGCGATCGCCCAGGGCGAGCTCTACGTGCTCGAGGCGAACCCGCGCGCCTCGCGCACGGTGCCGTTCGTCTCGAAGGCGCTCGGCACCCAGCTCGCGAAGGCCGCGAGCCGCGTCATGGCCGGCGACTCCATCGCCGCGCTGCGCGCCGAGGGCCTCCTGCAGGAGTCGGGCGACGGCACCTTCCAGCCGCTCGACTCGCCGGTCGCGGTGAAGGAGGCGGTGCTGCCGTTCAAGCGCTTCCGCACGAAGGACGGCAAGATCGTCGACTCGCTGCTCTCGCCCGAGATGCGCTCGACCGGCGAGGTCATGGGCATCGACCGCGACTTCCCGACCGCGTTCGCGAAGAGCCAGCTCGCGGCCTACGGCGGGCTGCCGACCGAGGGCAACGTGTTCGTCTCGGTGAACGACCGCGACAAGTCGTCGATCGTCGCGCCGGTGATGAACCTCGCCGACCTCGGCTTCACGCTCTACGCGACCGAGGGCACCGCCCGGGTGCTGCTGCGCCACGGCGTCGCCACCGAGGTGGTCGGCAAGTTCACCCGGAGCGGGGATACTGCCGACGGCTCCGAGAACCGACCCAACATCGTCGAGATGATCCAGGCCGGCGAGATCGACGTCGTGATCAACACGCCGTCGGGCGCCTCGTCGCGCGGCGACGGCTACGAGATCCGCACCGCGGCCGTGGCCGCCGACATCCCGATCTTCACGACGATGTCGGAGCTGCACGCCGCGGTCGCCTCGTTCCGCGTGCTGCAGCACGGCTTCGACGTGACCTCGCTGCAGGAGTACAACGAACGACGGAAGGCGCGCAAGTGACGACGCAGACCTTCGGCGAACGCCTCGCCGACACCATCGACCGCCACGGGCACCTGTGCGTCGGCATCGACCCGCACACGTACCTCCTCGAGGCCTGGGACCTGCCGGTCTCGGCCGTCGGGGCCCACGAGTTCGGGCTCCGCATCATCGAGCAGCTCAAGGGCCGCGTCGGCATCGTGAAGCCGCAGGTGGCGTTCTACGAGCGCTTCGGCGCGAACGGCTACCGCGTGCTCGAGGACGTCTTCGAGGCGGCCCGCGCCGCGGGCCTGCTCGTCATCGCCGATGTGAAGCGCGGCGACGTCGGCTCGACGCTCGAGGCCTACGCCGAGGCCTGGCTCACCCCGGGCATGCCGCTCGAGGCCGACGCGATGACGATCAACCCCTACCAGGGCTTCGACACGTTCAAGTACCCGCTGCAGATGGCGGGGGAGCACCACAAGGGCCTGTTCGTGCTCGCGGCCACCTCGAACCCCGAGTCGGCGTCGGTGCAGACCGCCCGCCGCGTGCGCGGGTCGCAGGAGGGCCGCTCGGTCGCCGGCGGCATCGCCGCGCGCGCCGCGCTGTGGAACCGCGAGCACTACGCGAACCGCACCAAGGGCTCGATCGGCGTCGTCATCGGCGCCACGGTCGACCAGGAGCTGCTCGGCATCGACGTCGACGACCTCGCCGTCGAGCCCGACACCCCCATCCTCGCCCCCGGCTTCGGCAAGCAGGGCGCGAAGTTCGAGGACGTGAAGCGCATCTTCGGCCGCTCGGCCGAGAACGTCATCGTCACCTCGTCGCGCTCGCTGCTCGAGGGCGGGCTGTCGGGCCTGTCGGAGGCGATCGACGTGCAGAACGACGTGCTGCGAGCGGCGTTCGCATGACCCGCACGCCGCCCCCGGTCGACCGCGTCGCCGCCTCGAAGGCGGCGGTCGCGGCGCGGCGGGCGCGCGCCGAGGTGAAGCAGCGCATCGCCTCGGGCGCGGCCCGGCCGCTCGACGTGCTCGCGGCGGCCGCGGGGGAGCACCCCGCGGCGACGCTGCGCGTCACCCAGTTCCTCCGCGCCATCCCGCACATCGGGGTCACGAAGACCGACCGCATCCTCACCGAGCTGCGGATCTCGCCGGTGAAGCGGCTCGGCGGGCTCGGCAAGAACCAGCGCGCCCGGCTCGAGGCCTTCCTCGAGGAGTGGGAGCGCGGCTCGGCGAGCGCGCCGCGGGTCGTCGTGCTCGCCGGCCCGACCGCCGTCGGCAAGGGCACGGTGTCGAAGTACATCCGCGAGCACTACCCCGAGGTGCACATCTCGGTCTCGGCGACCACCCGCGCGCCGCGCCCCGGCGAGGTCGACGGCGTCGACTACTACTTCTTCGACGACGCCGAGTTCGACCGCCTCATCGAGGC
>JAAYAS010000322.1 GCA_012719255.1 Microbacteriaceae bacterium
CGGCCGATGAGTTCACCCGAGCACTCACCGAAGGGCTCGCAGACCCGGACGACGACTCCGCGCTCGCCGCGGTCATCGGCTCCACCGAGCGGATGCGAAAGGCAACCTTCCGCATCCTCACCGACCGGATCGCCGCCGGCGGCCTCGACCGAGCCCAGGCGCGCAAGCTCGCCGAACAAGCGCCGGACGTCGCTGACGCGCTCGCGCCGGCGATCCCGCTTCGCGGCAAACTCGGCGTCGCGCTCGGCACGATCGACGCCTGGGCGCACATGGTCGGCCGTTCCCGCTTCGCCGATCCCGAGATTCTCGCCGCAGAGGCCGAAGAACTGTGGACAGCCACCGAGACGCACTTCGCGCAACGCCTCAGCGACCGCCAACCGCCGGCCGACTTCGGCCCGCACCCCGGCCCCGACAACCCCGAGCGCACCGGCATTCCCGGCATCACCGGTTGACCACCCGAAGGAGCATCATGAACAGCCCGACCATCCGAGAGATCAACGAAGGCTTCGAGTCGAACGACAACGTCCTGCTCCTCGACTTCGAGGACCACCATCAGCTGCACGCGATCGACTGCGACGACATCGCCGACCTCGACAACGACCTCGTGGTCCTCAACACGGAACTCGAGTTTCGCGACATCTACCTCGACGTGCCCGGCGACGAACTCGAACTCGACGAGGAGCGAATGCACGTGCACGACTGCCTCGACCACCTTCCGGTGAGACCAGACCGGCCCCTCCCGCCCTCGGGGGTGTGGGGCTCCTTCGCGGAAACCGCACGCCAGGCAGAAGCCCTGAGCCGTCAGATCGGCATCGGCCTCAATCGGGTCTTCCCGAGTCGGTATCCGCGCCCCGGCGAGCCGACGACCTTCAACTACGCACCCGACTCGGTCCGCGGCATCACCGACTCGATGCTCCGCACCACCCTCAGGACGAAGGACCTGTCGTTCGACGTGCTCGAACGCCTCGCCTCCACGCTCGGCCCTCGAATCCGGCAATGGTTGCCGGCAGCTCCCGCAGAAAGCCGACTGGCCGCAGCCCAAGGAGTGATCGACGCGTGGGTGGCTCGTCACCCCGAAGGCGACCCGCAAGCCACCAGGATCGCGGCCCGCACCCTGTACGGTGCCGCACAAGCCGAAGCCATCGCGCACGCCCCGCAACGCCCTCCGACCGACTTCGGGCCGTACTCCGCCGCCACGGCCCCGACCACGGAGAGCTGGCTCGAACGATGAACCCGCCGGACGACAAGCGGCGCAGCCGAATGCGAGTGCCCTGGCTCCCTACCGATGACCGCCAGATCGTGCAACGCGCCGTGGAACTGCAGGAACTCGAAGACGACCTCGAAGCCATCATCAGCGCCCGCAGCACGCGCACCGGCATCCACGAACTCGCCCGCATGATCGCCGGCACCCTCCCATTCGCCGACATCCGCCAACGACTCCGTGTGAGCTACCTCGCGCAGTGCCGCGAGCTGCCCGGCCGGGTCTTCGGAACGCGCGACCAATGGGCAGGGGTCGGCGCCACCGTCGACGACGACGCGGTGCCGATCACGGTCCCCGCGTCCGCCTCCGGCTGGCAGGCGGAATGGACACGGCGACCCTCCGACGGAAGGAACGTCCTCGGCCTGCGACGCCTCGAGGCGCGCTACCTCACGTCGATCGACCTGTTCGAGATGAGCCAGACCGACCGCCCAGCAGCGGTGAAGCCTGCGCCTCTCGGCGAGTTCGCCGCCGAGATGGTCAGCGGTGCCCGCATCCGCCTCGCACTGCGCGAGTTCTGCGGCACCGCCATCCGACCCGTCGGCGCCGTCGCAGTGCGCACCCCGAGCGGCCGCATCAACGGACTCGCGATCGAGGACGCCACCGTCGATGTC
>JAAYAS010000040.1 GCA_012719255.1 Microbacteriaceae bacterium
AGCGGGATCTCGACGTGGACGCCCGGCGGCACGTAGACGAACGAGCCGCCCGACCACACCGCGGTGTTCAGCGCGGCGAACTTGTTGTCGCCGCTCGGGATCACGGTGCCGAAGTACTCCTCGAAGATCTCGGGGTGCTCGCGCAGCGCGGTGTCGGTGTCGAGGAAGATCACGCCCTGGCGCTCGAGCTCCTCGTTGATCTGGTGGTACACGACCTCCGACTCGTACTGCGCGGCGACGCCGGCGATGAGGCGCTGGCGCTCGGCCTCGGGGATGCCGAGGCGCTCGTACGTGTTGCGGATGTCCTCGGGGAGGTCGTCCCAGGTCTGCGCCTGCTTCTCGCTCGCGCGCACGAAGTACTTGATGTTGTCGAAGTCGAGCTCGCTGAGGTCGGGGCCCCAGGTCTGCATCGGCTTGCGCTCGAACAGCTGCAGCGCGCGCAGGCGGCGGTCGCGCATCCACTCGGGCTCGTTCTTGATGCTCGAGATGTCGCGCACGACCTCCTCGTCGAGGCCTCGTTTCGCCGAGGCGCCGGCGGAGTCGGGGTCGGCCCAGCCGAACTCGTAGTGTCCGAGGTCGTTCAGCTCAGGGCGATCGATGAGCACGTCAGACATCGCTACCTCTTTCCTATTCGTCGGAGTCCATCGCGGTGGATCGGGCGGCCGCGACCGTAGAATGTAACGACTCAGTGCGGATTTCCATACCCGCACCGCGAGCCGCGGCATGTCGGCCGCCTCGCGAAAGACAGCACCGACGAGTCTAGGCCACCGTCGTGCCCGCCGGTTCGGCGGGGGTGCAGAGAACGCCGAGAGAAGCCGAGAGATGACGAAGTTCCGCCTGCCCGAGCAGATCACCCCCGCCGCCCGCGTGCTCGCGTGGCTCAACCTCATCGTGAACATCGGCATCGTCGGCACCGGCGGGCTCGTGCGGCTCACCGGCTCGGGCCTCGGCTGCCCGACCTGGCCGATGTGCACGCCCGAGTCGCTCGTGCCGACGCAGGAGATGGGCATCCACGGCGCGATCGAGTTCGGCAACCGCACGCTCACGGGCGTGCTCGTGGTGGTGGCGCTGCTCGCCTTCCTCTCGGTCGCCCGCACGCCGAAGCGCTACGGCCTCGCCCGACCGGCGTTCGTCATCGGCCTGCTCATCATCCTGCAGGCCGTCGTCGGCGGCATCACGGTGCTGCTGCAGCTGCACCCGATGGTCGTGGGCGTGCACTTCCTCATCTCCGGCGCGATCGTCGCGATCGCCGCGATGGTGCTGATGCGGGTGCGACTCGCCGAGCCGCTCCCCCGCCCGGATGCGACCCTCGGGGCGCCGGCGCTGTGGGCCGCCGCGCTCGTGGTCGCGGTGCTCACCTGGTTCACCGAGCTCGTCGGCGTGCTCACCACCGGCGCGGGCCCGCACGCGGGCGACACCGCCGCCGCGCGCAACGGCCTCGACCCGGCGATCATGCACCACTTGCACGCCTGGCCCGGCTACGCGCTCGTCGCCTCGCTCATCGTGCTCGCGATCATCGCGAACCGCGCGCAGGCGATGCGCACGCTGCGGGCGACGTTCTGGCTCGCGGCGATCGTCGTCGTGCAGATCGCGTTCGGCGTCTACCAGGCGCGCACCGGCCTGCCGATCTGGTCGGTCGCGATCCACATGGTGCTCGCGGTCGTCGCGATCGGGCAGCTCTCGGCGGTGCTCGTGCTCGCGCGCCGGGATGCGGCCGAGCGGCTCGGCGACGCCGACCCGCGCGCTGCGGCGCCGGCCGCCGAGGAGCCGGTCGCGGCCTGAGCCCGCAGCGGCCGCCGACGGGCTCGCGGCCCGCCCGGCGCCGCCGGACCGTTCACCGGGGACTGGCAGACTCCGCACCATGACCCACGACTTCCCCCGCATGCCGGTGATGTCGCTCCCCGAGCTCTCGCTCGAGCTGCACCGCCTGCGCGACGACCTCTTCCGCGCCGAGACGCTCGCCTCGCCGCTCATCAACGCGGTGCAGCCGCAGCACCGGCGCAGCGCCCGGAACCTCGTGCACTACGTCGCCGCCCGGCAGCACGACCTGCGGCCGCTGCAGGCGTCGCTCGCGAGCTACGGGCTGTCGAGCCTCGGCCGCATGGAGGCGATCGTGCTGCCGTGGATCGAGACGGTCATCGAGACGGTGAACGCGCTCGCCGAGGGCCGCGGCCGGCATCCGATCTGGGGCCCGCTCGACACCGGCGAGCACCTGCTCATGCGCAACCGCGACGACGTGCTCGGCACCGTGCACGGCAGCGATGCGCGCTCGACGCGCATCATGGTGACGATGCCGTCGGAGGCCGCCGACGAGCCCGGGCTCGTCGAGCGGATGGGCGCCGCCGGCATGGACATCGCCCGCATCAACTGCGCCCACGACTCCGAGATCGAGTGGGCCCGCATGGTCGCCTCGGTGCGGGGGCTGCCCGGCGGCGTGCGCGTCGCCATGGACCTCGGCGGCCCGAAGCTCCGCACCGGCCCGCTCGCCGAGGGGCCCCGCGTCGTGAGGGTGCGCCCCGAGCGCGACGACCGCGGCGAGGTCGTCGTGCGCGCGCGGGTGCGCCTCGTCGACGAGGCCGCCGCCGCGCCCGGCGAGGGCGAGCCCGTCGTCGTGCCGGTGCGCGGGCTCGAGGGGCTCGAGCTGCGCGAGGGTGATCGGCTGAAGCTCCGCGACGCCCGCGGCCGCAAGCGCGAGCTCGTGATCGAGCGCGTCGCCGCCGAGGAGGTCGAGGCCTCGTTCGACCGCACCGTCTACTTCGAGACCGGCGCCGAGCTCGTCGCCGGCGTGCACGGCCGGCTCGTCGTCGGCGAGCTGCCCGAGGTGCGCCAGCACCTGTTCGTGCGGGCGGGCGACGAGGTGCGGCTGCAGCGCGACATGTCGCCGCAGCCCGCGACGCAGACCGGGCCGCACCGCATCGGCTGCTCGCTCGAGGCGGCGTTCGCCGACGTCCGCCCGGGGCACCGGGTGCTCTTCGACGACGGCAAGATCGCCGGGCGGGTGCGCACCGCGACGCACGACGAGATCGTCGTCGACGTCGAGCGCGCCGGCGTCGAGGGCGTGAAGCTCCGCGCCGAGAAGGGCATCAACCTCCCCGACACGACCCTGCGCATCCCCGCCCTCACCGAGGCCGACCGCTCGCACCTGCCGTTCGTCGCGGCGAACGCCGACACCGTGAACCTCTCGTTCGTGCGCTCGCCCGACGACGTCGCCGACCTCATCCGCGAGCTCGAGGCGCTCGGCCAGCACGACATCGGCATCACGCTGAAGATCGAGACCGGCCCGGCGTTCGAGGCGCTCCCGCAGATGCTCCTCGAAGCGATGCGCTGGGGCGAGGTGGGCGTGATGATCGCCCGCGGCGACCTCGCCGTCGAGCTCGGCTTCGAGCGCCTCGCCGAGGTGCAGGAGGAGATCCTCTGGGTCTGCGAGGCCGCGCACGTGCCGGTGATCTGGGCGACGCAGGTGCTCGACACGCTCGCCCGCACCGGCCTGCCCTCGCGCGCCGAGGTCACCGATGCGGCGATGGGCCGCCGCGCCGAGGCGGTCATGCTGAACAAGGGCCCGTTCATCGTCGAGGCGATCGAGGCGCTCGAGTCGATCCTCGACCGGATGGGCGGCCACGTCGAGAAGAAGCGCTCGCTGCTGCGCCCGCTCGCGTCGTTCGACCTCCGCACGCCCGACCTCTAGGCCCCGCGCCGCGGCCCGGCCGGGCCCCGACGCGAGCGCGCCCCCTCGGAGCCGGGCTCCGAGGGGGCGCGCTCGTCGGCGCCGCCGCGCGGGCTCAGCCCGCGAGCGGCAGGTGCACGAGCGGGTCGATGCCGACCGCGAGGAAGACGATCGTGAGGTACGTGATCGAGAGATGGAACACGCGCATCGGCTTCGCGCGGCCGTTGCCGCGGACGACGTTCGCGTAGAGGGCGTGCGCCTCGACGATGAACCAGGCGCCGCCGAGCACCGCCGCGGCGGTGTAGATCCAGCCCATCGGGGCGACGGGGATGAGCAGCAGGCTCGCGACGACGGTCGCCCACGCGTAGATCACCGACTGCAGCGCGACCGAGCCCTCGCCCATCGTCACCGAGAGCATCGGCACATCGGCCTTGTCGTAGTCCTCGACGTACTTGACCGACAGCGGCCAGTAGTGCGCCGGCGTCCAGAGGAAGATCACGAGGAAGAGGATGAGCGGCTCCCAGCTCACGGTGTTCGTCACCGCGGCCCAGCCGATGAGCACCGGCATGCAACCGGCGATGCCGCCCCAGATGATGTTTTGGTCGGTGCGGCGCTTGAGGATCATCGTGTAGAGCACGACGTAGAGCAGGATCGCCGCGACCGACAGCGCCGCCGTGAGCGGATTGCCGACGACCCAGAGGAGCGCCGTCGAGAGTACGCCGAGCACCCAGGCGAGCACGAGCGTCTCGCGCTCGGTGACCTCGCCGGTGACGAGCGGGCGGTTCTTGGTGCGGCGCATGAGCCGGTCGATGTCCCGGTCGAGGTAGCAGTTGAACACGTTCGCCGAGCCGGCCGACATCGCGCCGCCGAGCAGCGTGCCGAGCAGCAGCCACACCGAGGGGATGCCCTGGGCGGCGAGGATCATCGTCGGCAGCGTGGTGATGAGCAGCAGCTCGATGATGCGGGGCTTGGTGAGCGCCACGTACGCGGCGATCCTGCGCCGCAGGCCGATCGGTTCCCGTGCGACCGCCGCCTCGGAGTCGGTCGTCGCACCCGTCGTGCCCGTGAGTTCGTGAATCGCCACTGCCACCAGTCCTCTTCTGATACCGCCCGCCAGTCTACCCGGCGGGCCGCGGATCGTAAGGGGGCGCGCGCATTCCAGCGCTAGGCTGACCCCAGCGCCGTCCCGGCGCGTGCCGTCGACCCCCGGAGGAGACCCCGTGACCGCAGTGGAATGGACCGAACTCGACCAGCGCGCCACCGACACGGCGCGGATGCTCGCGGCCGACGCCGTCGAGCGCGCGAAGGGCGGTCATCCCGGCACGGCGATCAGCCTCGCCCCGGTCGCGCACCTCCTCTACCAGCGCATGATGCGCGTCGATCCGGCCGACCCGGCGTGGGTCGGCCGCGACCGGTTCGTGCTCTCGAACGGCCACACCTCGCTCACGCAGTACTGCCAGCTCTACCTCGGCGGCTTCGGCCTCGAGCTCGCCGACCTGCAGAACCTGCGGCAGTGGGGCTCGCCGACCGCCGGCCACCCCGAGTACGGCCACGTCGACCACGTCGAGATGACCACCGGCCCGCTCGGCCAGGGCCTCTCGTCGGCGGTGGGCATGGCGTACGCGCAGCGCTACGAGCGGAACCTCCTCGACCCGGAGGCGCCCGAGGGCGAGAGCCCGTTCGACCACTACGTCTACGTGATCGTCGGCGACGGCTGCGTGCAGGAGGGCATCACCTCGGAGGCCTCGTCGCTCGCCGGCCACCAGCAGCTCGGCCGGCTCATCGTCATCTACGACTCGAACCGCATCTCGATCGAGGACGACACCGACATCGCGTTCACCGAGGACGTCGCCGCCCGCTACGAGTCGTACGGCTGGCACGTGCAGACCGTCGACTGGACGCAGGGCGGGGCCGGCGTGCGCGAGGACGTGCCCGCGCTCGCCGAGGCGATCGAGCTCGCGAAGGGCGAGCTCTCGCGGCCCTCGCTGATCGTGCTCGAGAACGTCATCTCGTGGCCGGCGCCCACCGCGCAGAACACCGGCGCCTCGCACGGCGCCCCGCTCGGCGCCGACGAGATCCGCGCCACCAAGGAGCTGCTCGGCCTCGACCCCGACGCCGACTTCCAGGTCGCCGACGAGGTGCTCGAGTTCACCCGCGGCCTCGCCGACCGCGTCGCACCGGTGCGCGCGCAGTGGCAGGAGGGCTTCGACGCCTGGGCAGCCCGCGAGCCCGAGCGCAAGGCGCTGTGGGACCGCCTCGTCGCCCGCGAGCTGCCCGAGGGCATCGAGGACGCGCTCCCCGACTTCGCCGGCGTCGCGAAGGTCTCGACCCGCAAGGCCTCCGGCCAGACCATCAACGCGCTCGCCGAGGTGCTGCCCGAGCTCTGGGGCGGCTCGGCCGACCTCGCCGGCTCGAACAACACGACGATCTCCGGCGCGAAGTCGTTCGCCCCGGCCGAGCACTCGACGAGCACCTGGCAGGCCGACGAGTCGGGCCGCGTGCTCCACTTCGGCATCCGCGAGCACGCGATGGGGGCGATCCTCAACGGCATCGTGCTCCACGGCCCCACCCGCCCCTTCGGCGGCACGTTCCTCATCTTCAGCGACTACATGCGTCCGCCCGTCCGCCTCGCGGCGCTGATGGGCATCGCGCCGATCTTCGTCTGGACGCACGACTCGATCGCGCTCGGCGGCGACGGCCCGACCCACCAGCCGGTCGAGACGCTCACCGCGCTGCGCGCCATCCCGAACCTCGAGATCGTCCGCCCCGCCGACGGCCCCGAGACCGCGCAGGCCTGGCTCGAGACGCTCCGCCGCCACGGCGCGCCGGTCGGCCTCGTGCTGAGCCGTCAGGACCTCCCCGTGCTCGAGCGCGGCGACGGCGAGGCCGACGGCGACGCGCTCGCCTCGGCGGCCGGCACCGCGCGCGGCGGCTACGTGCTCGCCGAGGCGTTCAACGGCGAGCCCGAGCTCATCATCATCGCCGCCGGCTCGGAGGTGCAGCTCGCGCTCGCCGCGAAGGACGAGCTCGAGGCCGACGGCGTCGCCACCCGCGTCGTGTCGATGCCGAGCCAGGAGTGGTTCGCGCAGCAGAGCGACGAGTACCGCGAGCAGGTGCTGCCCCCGGCGGTCACCGCCCGCGTCAGCGTCGAGGCCGGACTCGCCCTCACCTGGGCGCCCTACCTCGGCTCGCGCGGCCGCTCGGTCTCGGTCGAGGGCTTCGGCGCCTCGGCCGACGGCGACGAGCTCATGCGCCGCTACGGCATGACCGCCGAGGCCGTCGTCGCCGCCGCCCGCGAGTCGCTCGCCGCCAACTGATCCCGCCAGGCCGCATCCCGTCTCCGAAGGAGCCCCGAACCGCCATGACGAACCCGAACACCGCCGCCCTCGCCGCCGCCGGCGTGAGCATCTGGCTCGACGACCTCTCGCGCGAGCGCCTCGACTCGGGCTCGCTCGCCCGGCTCGTCGAGGAGCGCGACGTCGTCGGCGTCACCACCAACCCGTCGATCTTCGCGAACGCCCTCGCGAACGGCGCCGCCTACGAGCAGCAGATCCGCGAGCTCGTCGCCGACGGCGCCGACGTCGACCGGGCGATCCTCGAGATCACCACCGAGGACGTCCGCCGCGCCTGCGACGAGCTGCGCCCCGTGTTCGACGCCACCGGCGGCGTCGACGGCCGCGTGTCGATCGAGGTGTCGCCGCTGCACGCGCACGACACCGAGGCGACCGTCGCCGAGGCGAAGCTGCTCTGGGAGCGCGTCGACCGCCCGAACGCGATGATCAAGATCCCCGCCACCGTCGAGGGCCTGCCGGCGATCACCGAGGCGATCGCCTCGGGCATCTCGGTGAACGTCACGCTGATCTTCTCGCTCCCCCGCTACCGCGAGGTGATCAACGCGTACCTCACCGGGCTCGAGCAGGCGCGCGAGCGCGGCCACGACCTGTCGACGATCCACTCGGTCGCCTCGTTCTTCGTCTCGCGCGTCGACGTCGAGATCGACAAGCGGCTCGACGCCTCGGGCGCCGAGGGCGCCGCCGAGCTGCGCGGCCGCGCCGCCGTCGCGAACGCGCGGCTCGCCTACCAGGTGTTCGAGCAGTCGTTCGACTCGGAGCGCGCCCGCGTGCTGCTCGCCGACGGCGCGAACGCGCAGCGGCCGCTGTGGGCCTCGACCGGCGTCAAGGACCCCTCGCTCCCCGACACGCTCTACGTCGTCGAGCTCGTCGCGCCGAGCACCGTGAACACGATGCCCGAGGCCACCCTCGAGGCGGTCGCCGACCACGGCGAGGTGCGCGGCGACGCCGTCGCCGGCACCTACCACGACGCGAACAAGCTCCTCGACGCGATCGATGCCGCCGGCATCTCCTACACCGAGGTCGTCGACCAGCTCGAGCGCGAGGGCGTCGAGAAGTTCGTCGTCTCGTGGCGCGAGCTGCAGGCGACGGTCGCCGAGCAGCTCGAGCGCGCCGCCGAGTAGCCGTCCCGCGGGCGCCGCGCACGGCGGCGCCCGCGCACCGCATCCATCGCACCGCATCCACCGTCGTCGTCACCGAGCAGCACAGGAGCACCCCATGGCCATCAAGGTTTCCACCTCGGGCGCGGCCACCGAGGCCGCCCGCCGTCACCTCCCCCGACTCGTCGAGCAGCGCATCGCCTCGCGCCTGTTCGCCGAGGACCCGACCCTCTGGGGCGAGGCCGCCGAGGCCGAGTCGTCGAAGCGCCTCGGCTGGACCCGCGCCGCCGAGGTGTCGCGTCCGCTCGTCGACGAGATCGTCGCGCTCCGCGACGAGCTGCGCGGCAAGGGCCTCGACCGCATCGTGCTCTGCGGCATGGGCGGCTCGTCGCTCGCGCCCGAGGTGATGGCGAACACCGCCGGCGTCGAGCTCGAGGTGCTCGACTCGACCAACCCCGCGCAGGTCGCCGAGGTCGTCGGCGAGGGCATCGACCGCACCGTCGCCGTCGTCTCGTCGAAGTCGGGCTCGACCGTCGAGACCGACTCGCAGCGCCGCACCCTCATCGCCGCCTTCGAGGCCGCCGGCATCGACCCCGCCGAGCGGCTCGTCATCGTCACCGACCCCGGCTCGCCGTTCGAGGAGTGGGCCCGCGGCGCCGGCTGCCGCGTCTTCCTCGCCGACCCGACCGTCGGCGGCCGCTTCTCGGCGCTCACCGCCTTCGGCCTCGTGCCGGCGGGCCTCGCCGGTCTCGACATCGCCGAGCTCCTCGACGGCGCCGACGCCGTCGCCGACGAGCTCGCCGCCGACGACGAGCGCAACCCCGGCCTCGTGCTCGGCGCCGCGATCGCCGGCGGCGAGCCGGTGAAGACCTACCTCGGCATGGTCGAGCAGGGCACCGACATCGTCGGGCTCGGCGACTGGGCCGAGCAGCTCATCGCCGAGTCGACCGGCAAGGAGGGCAAGGGCCTGCTGCCGGTCGTGCTCGGCGCCGACGCGCCCGAGATCGGCCTGCCGATCCCCGACCTGCAGGTCGTGCGGCTCGTCGCCGACGCCGAGTCGGACGCCGCGCTCGGCGACGAGATCAACGTGTCGGGATCGCTCGCCGAGCAGATGCTGCTCTGGGAGGTCGCGGTGTCGGTCGCCGGCGAGATCCTCCGCATCAACCCCTTCGACCAGCCCGACGTCGAGTCGGCGAAGGTCGCCGCGCGCGCCCTCCTCGACGAGACGCCCGCGCCGACCCCCGCCGCGTTCGTCGACGGCGCCGTCGAGGTGCGCGGCACCGCCGCCGTCGTCGACGGCCAGTCGACCGTCGCCGGCGCCGTCGAGGCGCTCCTCGCCCAGCTGCCCGACCGCGGCTACGTCGCGGTGCAGGCCTACGCGAACCGACTCGCCCTCGACGAGCTCGTCGAGCTGCGCGACCTCATCGCCCACCGGGCGCGCCGCCCGGTCACCTTCGGCTGGGGCCCCCGCTTCCTCCACTCGACCGGCCAGTTCCACAAGGGCGGCCCCCGCGTCGGCGTCTTCCTGCAGCTCACCACGAGCGAGGAGGTCGACGTCGAGATCCCCGAGCGGCCCTTCACCTTCGGCGGGCTCATCCAGGCGCAGGCCGCCGGCGACGCCTCGGTGCTCGAGGGCCACGGCATGCCAGTGCTGCGGCTCCACCTCGCCGACGTCGACGCCGGCGTCGCCCAGGTGCTCGAGCAGCTCCGCGGCATCTGAGCCCGTCGCGGCGGGGCCGGCGGTCGACGACCGACTAGACTCCCCGCATCCCCGATTCCGATCGACGCGGTCGCGGGGCGGATGCGCATCCGCCCCGCGACGCCGGCGAAAGCGAGCGCTGTGACTGCTGTCCCCCTCTCGGCCGAGCACAACCCGCTCCGGCCTCCCGCCGAGCGCCGGCTCGACCGCATCGCCGGTCCCTCGAGCCTGGTGTTCTTCGGCGTCACCGGCGACCTCAGCCGCAAGAAGCTGCTGCCGGCGGTGTACGACCTCGCCAACCGCGGCCTGCTCTCGCCGTCGTTCGGCCTCGTCGGCTTCGGCCGGCGCGAGTGGGACCACGACGCCTTCCGCGAGTTCGTGCGCGAGAACGCCCGCACGCACGCGCGCACCGAGTGGAGCGAGGCGGTCTGGGAGCAGCTCGCCCGCGGCATCCGCTTCGTCAGCGGCGAGTTCGACGACGACGCCGCCTTCGACGAGCTCCGGCGCGTGCTCGACGAGCTCGACGCCGAGCAGGGCACGAGCGGCAACCACGCCTTCTACCTGTCGATCCCGCCGCGCTCGTTCGCGCCGGTCACCGAGCAGCTGCGCCGCTCGGGCCTCGCCGCGAGCGGCAACGGATCGTGGCGCCGCGTGATCATCGAGAAGCCGTTCGGCCATGACCTCGCCTCGGCGCGCGAGCTCAACGACATCATCGAGTCGCGCTTCCCGAGCGACTCGATCTTCCGCATCGACCACTACCTCGGCAAGGAGACGGTGCAGAACCTGCTCGCGCTCCGCTTCGCGAACACGATGTTCGAGCCGCTGTGGAACCGCAACTCGGTCGACCACGTGCAGATCACCATGGCCGAGGACATCGGCGTCTCGGGCCGCGCCGGCTACTACGACGGCGTCGGCGCCGCCCGCGACGTCATCCAGAACCACCTGCTGCAGCTGCTCGCCCTCACCGCCATGGAGGAGCCGCTCTCGTTCGGCGCGAAGGACCTCCGCAACGAGAAGGAGAAGGTGCTCGCCGCCGTGCGCCTCGGCGACGACCTCGCCGCCACCACCGCCCGGGGCCAGTACGGCAGCGGCTGGCTCGGCGGCGAGCACGTGCGCGGCTTCCTCGAGGAGGAGGGCATGAACCCCGCCTCCACCACCGAGACCTACGCGGCGCTGCGCCTCGAGATCGACACCCGGCGCTGGATGGGCGTGCCCTTCTACCTGCGCACCGGCAAGCGGCTCGGCCGCCGCGTCACCGAGATCGCGATCACGTTCAAGCAGGCGCCGCTCTACCTCTTCGGCGCCTCCGAGCGCGCCTCGCTCGGCCCGAACGCGCTCGTCATCCGCGTGCAGCCCGACGAGGGCGTGACGATGCGCTTCGGCTCGAAGGTGCCCGGCGCCGGCATGCAGGTGCGCGACGTCACGATGGACATGGGCTACGGCCACGCGTTCACCGAGTCGAGCCCCGAGGCCTACGAGCGCCTCATCCTCGACGTGCTCCTCGGCGACCCGCCGCTGTTCCCCCGGCACGAGGAGGTCGAGCTCTCGTGGCGCATCCTCGACCCCGTCGAGGAGTTCTGGGCGGCGAACGGCGCGCCCGAGACCTACAAGCCCGGGTCATGGGGCCCGGCGTCGGCCGACGAGCTCATGCGCCGCGACGGGCGCGTCTGGAGGCGACCGTGATCATCGAGCTGCAGGGCACCACCACCTCGCAGATCGCCAAGCGACTCGTCGAGGTGCGCGAGGAGGGCGGCGCCGTCGCCCTCGGCCGCGTGCTCACCCTCGTGGTGATCACCGAGGCCGCCGACAACGAGGCCGCGATCCGCGCCGCGAACGCCGCCTCGAGCGAGCACCCGATGCGGGTGATCGTGCTCCACACCGACGACGGCACCGGTCCCTCGACGCTGAACGCCGAGATCCGCGTCGGCCGCGACGCCGGCGCCGGCGACGTCGTCGTGCTCCACGCCTCGGGCGACTCGGCCCGCGACCCCGAGACGCTCGTGCAGGGGCTCCTCCTCCCCGACGCCCCGGTCGTCGCGTGGTGGCCCGACCACGGCATGATGGCGCCGAGCCGCTCGCCGATCGGCCGCATCGCCCAGGTGCGCATCATCGACACCCAGCATGCCGCCGACGGCGCCGAGGCGCTCACCGAGATCGCCGAGCACTTCGCGCCCGGCGACACGAACCTCACCTGGACGCGGCTCACCCGCTGGCGCGCGCAGCTCGCCGCGGTGCTCGACCAGCCGCCCTACGAGCAGATCGAGCGCGCCGAGGTCGTCGCCCGCCGCGGCTCGGCCGGCGCCATTCTCATGGCGGGCTGGCTGCAGGCCCGCCTGCAGGCGCCCGTCGAGCTCGTCTGGCAGGAGGCCGACGAGCAGGCCCACAACCTCCGGGCGGTGCGCCTGCACCGCGCCTCGGGGCCGATCGAGCTCGAACGCCTCTCCCCCACGACCGCCCGGCTGCGCCAGCCGGGCCAGCCCGAGCAGCTCATCCCGCTCACCGTGCGCGACACCACCGAGGCGCTCGCCGAGGAGCTGCGCTCGCTCGCGCCCGACGAGATGTACGCCGAGGCGCTCCTCGAGGGTGTGCCGGTGCTCTGCGCGAACGGCGTGTGCCGCTTCGACTTCGAGGCCGAGACCGCGGGAGGCGGACTATGAGCCTCGATCGCGCGACGCTGCGCCGCGGCGACTCGGTCGACGACGTCGACCTCATGATGGCCGCCGACACGGTCGCCCGGCTCATGGGCCGCCTGCGCCGGGCCCACGAGGTGCACCTCGCGGTCTCGGGCGGGTCGGTCGCCACCCGCGCGCTGCCGGCGATCGTGGCGGCGGCCAACGCGGTCGGGCTCGACTGGGGGCGCGTGCACATCTGGTTCGCCGACGAGCGCTTCGCGCCCCGCGGCCACGCCGACCGCAACGCCTCGGCGGTGATGGTCGCGCTCCGCCAGGCGCCCGGCTTCTTCGCGAGCCAGCTGCACATCCCCGCCGCCTCCGACGTCGGCGTCTCGCTCGACGAGGCGGCCGCCGCCTACGACCGCGAGCTGCTCCGGCACCTGCCGGGCAGCGTGCCGCAGCTCGACGTGGTGCTGCTCGGCATGGGGCCCGACGGCCACACCGCCTCGCTCTTCCCCGGCCGCGACGAGCTCGCGATCGACGACCGCTTCGTCGTGCCCGTGCGCGACTCGCCGAAGCCTCCGCCCGAGCGGGTCACCCTCACCCTGCCGGTGATCAACGGCGCCGAGCACGTGCTCGTCTACGCCACCGGCGAGGGCAAGGCCGAGGCGCTGCGGCTCGCCCGCAGCGGCGCGGCGAGCGCCGCCGAGTCGCCGATCGGCGCCGTGTCGGCGCGCGGCGAGCTCGTGCTCTACGCCGACCGCGCGGCGCTCGGCGAGTCCTGAGGCGCGGTGCGCCGGCCGTCCGCGCGACGGAGGAGGGCCCGGATGCGGTGATCACCGCATCCGGGCCCTCTCGCGTCGGCGGGGCGCGCTACTCGGCGCTGCCGCCGCCGCGGCGCTCGCGCAGCTTCTGCAGCGCCTCCTCGAGCAGCTGGGCGCCCTCCTCGGGGGTGCGGCGCTCCTGCACGTACTCGAAGTGGGTCTTGTACGGCGCGACGGTCTCCTCGGCGGGAGGGTTCTCGCGGTCGCGCCCGGCGGGCAGGCCGGTCTTCGGCGAGTCGATGGTCTCGGGGATGTCGGCCTCGGCGATGTCGGCCGAGTACCAGCGGATCGTCTCGTTGCCCTCGGCGTCCCAGTAGCTCACCGCGATGCGGTCGGCCATGGGGGCGAGCTCGCCCTGCAGGTTCGACGCGGCCGAGCCGATGCGGGCGCCGCGGATCCCGGTCGAGCTCGACATCAGGCGACGCCGCTCGGGCCGACGAAGCGCATGAGGATGCCCATGAGCACGATCGTGACCGCCCAGATCACCATCACCCAGACGGTGATGCGGTTGAGGTTCTTCTCGGCCACTCCCGACGAGGCGATGTTCGAGGTGACGCCGCCGCCGAACATGTCGCTGACGCCGCCGCCCTTGCCGCGGTGCAGCAGGATGAAGAGGATCAGCAGGACGCTCGTGATCGCGAGCACGACCTGCAGGATGATGAGAAGGATGTCCACGGGGGCCTCTCGGAAACGGGAACGGACGGGGCCGGCGATGCGCGCCGACCCCGTCCGAGTATAGGCGGCTACGCCCCGACGTGCTGGCGGTACCGCACGATCGCGGCGAAGTCGTCGACGACGAGGCTCGCCCCGCCGACGAGGGCGCCGTCGATGTCGGGCTCGCGCATGATCGCGGCGACGTTGTCGGGCTTCACCGAGCCGCCGTAGAGGATGCGGATCGCCGCGGCGCGCTCGGCGCCGAAGCGCTCGGCGAGCGCCGCGCGGAGGTCGTGGCAGACCTCCTGCGCCTGCTCGGCGGTGGCGACGCGGCCGGTGCCGATCGCCCACACCGGCTCGTACGCGATGACGAGCTCGGCGTCGTCGGCGACGCCCTCGAGGCCGACGAGCAGCTGGGCCACCGCCACCTCCGAGGGGGTCTCGGTCGCCTCGCGCTGCTCGAGCGTCTCGCCGACGCAGAGCACCGGCACGAGTCCGTGGCGGAGGGCCGCCTGCACCTTCGCGTTGCAGACGGCGTCGTCCTCGCCGTGGATCGTGCGGCGCTCGGAGTGGCCGACGAGGGCGTACGCGCAGCCGAGCTTCGCGAGGAAGGCGCCGGAGACGTCGCCGGTGTAGGCGCCCGAGTCGTGGGGCGAGAGGTCCTGACCGCCGTAGACGAGGTCGAGCTTGTCGGCGTCGACGATCGTCTGCACCGAGCGCAGGTCGGTGAACGGCGGGAAGACCGCCACCTCGACCTGCGAGTAGTCGTGATCGGCGTCCTTCAGCGTCCAGGCGAGCTTCTGCACGAAGGCGATCGACTGCAGGTGGTCGAGGTTCATCTTCCAGTTGCCCGCCATCAGCGGGGTGCGCGCGGTCACCATCCGAGCACCTCGAGGCCCGGCAGGCGCTTGCCCTCGATGAGCTCGAGGCTCGCGCCGCCGCCGGTCGAGACGTGGCCGAACTCGTCGTCGGCGAAGCCGAGCGTGCGGATCGCCGCGGCCGAGTCGCCGCCGCCGACGACCGAGAGGCCGTCGACCTCGGTGAGCGCCTGCGCGACCGCCTGCGTGCCCGCGGCGAAGGCCGGGAACTCGAACACGCCCATCGGGCCGTTCCAGAACACCGTCTTCGAGGTGCGGATCGCCTCGGCGTACGCCTTCGCCGACTCGGGGCCGATGTCGAGGCCCATGCCCTCGGTGCCGAACTTCGACGTCTCGATCGCGTCGGCCGCGACGACCTCGTGGTCGGCGTCGGCGGCGAAGCCCTCGGCGACGACGATGTCGGTCGGCAGCACGAGCTCGACGCCGCGCTGGGCGGCCTCGTCGAGGTAGCGCTTCACGGTCTCGAGCTGGTCGCTCTCGAGCAGCGACTTGCCGACGGCCCAGCCCTTCGCGGCGAGGAACGTGAAGACCATGCCGCCGCCGACGACGAGGCGGTCGACGCGGGGCAGCAGGTTCTCGATGACGCCGAGCTTGTCGGAGACCTTCGAGCCGCCGAGCACGACGGTGAACGGCGTCGCCGGGTCGGTGACGACGCGGTCGAGCTTGTCGACCTCGTTCGCGACGAGCAGGCCGGCCGCCGAGGGCAGCGCCTCGGCGAGCTCGTACACCGACGCCTGCTTGCGGTGCACGACGCCGAAGCCGTCGGACACGTAGGCGTCGGCGAACGCCGCGAGCTCGGCCGCGAAGGCCTTGCGCTCGGCGTCGTCCTTGCTCGTCTCGCCGCCGTTGAAGCGGAGGTTCTCGAGCACGACGACCTCGCCGGGGGCGATGCCGTCGACGAGCGCCTTCGCCGACTCGCCGACGGTGTCGTCGGCGAGGGTCACCTTCGCGTCGAGCAGCTCGCCGAGGCGGGCGGCGGCGGGGGCGAGCGAGTACTCGGGGGCGGGCTCGCCCTTCGGGCGGCCCAGGTGCGAGATCACGATCACCGCGGCGCCCTGGTCGAGCAGGGCCTGCAGCGTGGGCAGCGACGCGCGCACCCGGCCGTCGTCGGTGATGACGCCGTCCTTCAGGGGCACGTTGAGGTCGCAGCGCACGATCACGCGCTTTCCGGACAGGTCTCCAAGGGTGTCGAGGGTGCGCAGTGCCATTGGTCTCGGCCTTTCTCGATGGGTGCTGCTGGTCGTCGGAGGACGGGGTGGACGGCGCGAGGGGCGCCGGCTAGAGGCGGTCGGCGATGTACGCCGAGAAGTCCATCAGGCGCTCGGTGTAGCCCCACTCGTTGTCGTACCACGAGGAGATCTTCACCTGGTCGCCGATGACGCGGGTGAGCGGCGCGTCGAAGATCGACGAGTGGTGCTCGCCGATGATGTCGCGCGAGACGATCGGGTCCTCGTTGTACTTGAGGATGCCGGCGAACTCGCCCTCGGCGGCCTTCTTGAACGCCGCGTTCACCTCGTCGACGGTGAGCTCGCGCTCGGTCTGGATGGTGAGGTCGGTGATCGAGCCGGTCTCGACGGGCACGCGCAGCGCGAAGCCGTCGAGCTTGCCCTCGAGCTCGGGCATGACGAGGCCGATCGCCTTCGCGGCGCCGGTGGTGGTGGGGATGATGCTCAGCGCGGCGGCGCGGGCGCGGCGGAGGTCGCGGTGCGGCGAGTCCTGCAGGTTCTGGTCGGCGGTGTACGCGTGCACCGTCGTCATGAGGCCCGAGAGGATGCCGAACTCGTCGTGGAACACCTTGACGATCGGCGCGAGGCAGTTCGTCGTGCACGAGGCGTTCGAGACGATGTGGTCGGTCTCGGGATCGTAGTCGGTGTGGTTGACGCCCCACACGAACGTCGGCGCGCCGGCGCCCTTCGCGGGGGCCGAGAGCAGCACCTTCTTCGCACCGGCGTCGATGTGCGCCTGCGCCTTCGCCGGGTCGTTGAAGCGGCCGGTGCACTCGAGCACGAGCTCGACGCCGAGCTCCTCCCAGGGGAGCTTCGCCGGGTCGGCCTCCGACAGGGCGTGGATGCGGCGGTCGTCGACGTAGATGTTCTCGTCGTCGTGGCCCACCTGGTTCGGCAGCACGCCCGAGGTCGAGTCGTACTTCAGCAGGTGCGCGAGCGTGAGGTTGTCGGTGAGGTCGTTGATGGCGACCAGCTCGAGGTTGGGGTGGCTGTCGTCGAGCAGGGCTCGGGCGAAGCTGCGTCCGATGCGGCCGAATCCGTTGATGGCGATCTTCGTCACGGGGGTGCTCCTTTTGGGGCGGTGTCGTGGGATGGAATGGGAATCGCGGTGCGGGGACGGAACCTCGGTTCCGGGGTTCACGCTAGCGAGAACGGTGAAACGCGGTTCTCAGCTTGCCGGTCGGGGCCGACGGTTCAACCGAGGTCGTGGTCGTCGGGCAGTCCGGCCTCGGTGCCGGGCACGCCGCGCTGCTGCGCCTCGCGATCGGCGAGGGCGAGCAGTCGGCGGATGCGGCCGGCGACCGCGTCCTTCGTCATCGGCGGATCGGCCTGCTGGCCGAGCTCGTCGAGCGAGGCGTCGCGGTGGCGCAGGCGCAGCTCGCCCGCGTACCGGAGGTGCTCGGGCACGTCGTCGCCGAGGATCTCGAAGGCGCGCTCGACGCGCGCGCAGGCGGCGACCGCGGCCTGCGCCGAGCGGCGGAGGTTCGCGTCGTCGAAGTTCACGAGGCGGTTCGCGGTCGCGCGCGTCTCGCGGCGCTGGCGGATGCCGTCCCACTCCCGGCGCGCCTCCTCGGCGCCGATCACCGTGAGCATCCGGCCGATCGCCTCGGGCTCGCGGAGCACGACCCGGTTGACGCCCCGCACCTCGCGGGCCTTCGCCTCGATGCCGAGGCGGCCGGCGGCGCCGACGAGCGCCATCGCGGTCTCGTGGTTCGGGGTGGCGATGTCGAGCGAGGCCGAGCGGCCCGGGTCGGTGAGCGTGCCGGCGGCGAGGAAGGCGCCGCGCCACACGGCGGCGAGCACCTCCGGATTGCCGATCGCGAGCCGGTTCGGCAGGCCGCGCACGATCTGGCCGCGGCCGTCCATGAGCCCGGTCTGGCGGGCGAGCATCTCGCCCTGCTCGAGCACGCGCACGGCGTAGGCGTCGGGGTCGCTCGAGCCGGCGGCGCGGCCGATGCGGGGGCGCACCGCGAACAGCGCGGCGAGCTCGCGGGCGAGCCGCAGCGCGGCCGGTTCGCCGGAGACCTCGGCCTCGATGATGTAGCGGCGCGAGATCACCTGCAGTCCGCCGGCGAATCGGAGGATGCTCGACACCTGCGCGGCCCGGGCCTGGGTCGATCCGGGGTGCACGGCGGCGATCTCCTGCTTCACCTTCGCTGTCAGGGTCAATCTTGCTCCTCTGTGTGTCGCTCCGGCTCGGGCCGGGGCGGGGCTGGTCGGCGCTCGGGCCGACGGGTCGTGGATGGGGGCGGCCGGCGGGATCGCCGGGCGGCGCCGTCGTGGCGGCGCGGTCGGGGGTCGCCGGCGGGCCGGCGGTGCCGCTACTCGCGGCCGAGGTCGCGGTGGCGGACGCTGACGATCACGTCGTCGCGCTCGCGGAGCACCGCGGCGATGCGCTCCGACATCGCGACCGAGCGGTGCTTGCCGCCGGTGCAGCCGATCGCGATGAGGGCGTGGCGCTTGTTCTCGCGCTCGTAGCCGGTGATGACCGGGTCGATCATGCGGGTGAAGGCGTCGAGGAACTCCTGCGCGCCCTCCTGCTCGAGCACGTAGTCGCTGACGCGCTTGTCGCGACCGTTGAACTGCCGCAGCTCGAGCTGCCAGAACGGGTTCGGCAGGAAGCGCATGTCGAGCATGAGGTCGGCGTCGGCGGGCACGCCGTACTTGAAGCCGAAGCTCATCACGGTGACCTGCACCTTGTGCTGGTCGGGCTCGCCGAAGCGCTCGGTGACGCGCTGCGCGAGCTGGTGCACGTTGAGCTCGGAGGTGTCGAAGATGATGTCGGAGCGGCTGCGGATCTCGCGCAGGCGCTCGCGCTCGAGGCGGATGCCGTCGTAGACGGTGCCGTCCTGCTGCAGCGGGTGCGGCCGGCGCGAGTGCTCGTAGCGGCGGATGAGGCTCTCGTCGGAGGCGTCGAGGAAGAGCACCTGCACGTCGTGCGTCTGGCTCAGCTCGGCGATGAGCTCGTCGAAGTGCGCGAGCAGGTGGCCGCCGCGGATGTCGATCGACACCGCGAGCTTCGGCAGCGAGTCGCGCGCCTTGCCGGCGACCTCGATGAGCGGGCGGATCATCGGCGGCGGCAGGTTGTCGACGACGAACCAGTCGAGGTCCTCGAACGCCTTGCACGTGGTCGACCGCCCCGCCCCGGACATGCCGGTGACGACCACGATCTGCTGCTGCTCCTCGCGCTCCGCATCAGCGGCGCGCTGCGTGCCCACGTCCATGCTCCCCCTCCGATTCGCCAGCCCTCAGCCTACCGACTCCTCGGGGTCCGCGGCTCCGGATGCGGTGATCGCCGCCTCGGAGTCGGCTCCGGCCGGCGCCGCGGCGGGCTCTGCGGCGGGCTCGGCGGCCGACTCGACGGCGGGCTCGGCGGCGGCCCCGGCCGCGGCCTCGGGGGCGATCGCCGCGACGATCGCCGCGGCGGTGCTCGGCCCGACGCCGGGCACCCGCTGGAGCTCCTCGGCCGTCGCGGCGCGCAGCCGCGCGACCGAGCCGAACTCGCGCAGCAGCGCCCGGATGCGGGCGGGCCCGAGCCCGGGCACCTCGCCGAGCTGCGTGCGGATGTCGCGGCGGCGCGAGCGCCGCTGAGCGGCGAGCGCGAAGCGGTGGGCCTCGTCGCGGAGCCGCTGCACGAGGAAGAGCGCCTCGGAGGCGCGCGGCAGGATCACCGGGAAGTCGTCGTCGGGCAGCCAGAGCTCCTCGAGGCGCTTCGCGATGCCGGCGACGGCGATGCCCTCGACCCCCGACTCTTCGAGCGCGCGCTGCGCGGCGGCGACCTGCGGCTGGCCGCCGTCGATGAGCAGCAGCTGCGGCGGGTACGCGAAGCGCGAGCGCTTGGCGACGACCGGGGCGCCGTCCGGCTCCCCCGTGTCGCGCTCCCCCGCATCCGCCGCCCCGGCCGGATCGGACCCGTCCGCAGCCGTCCCGGCCGCATCCGGTTCGGCCTCGGGACGCAGGTGCGCGAGCCGGCGGGTGAGCGCCTGGTGGAGCGAGTCGGTGTCGTCGCGCGACTCGGCGATGTTGAAGCGCCGGTAGTCGGAGGGCTTCGGCAGGCCGTCCTCGAACACCACCATCGACGCGACGATGCCGGTGCCCTGCAGGTGCGAGACGTCGTACGCCTCGATGCGCAGCGGCGCCTGCTCGAGGCCGAGCGCGGCCTGCAGGTCGGCGAGCGCGTCGGAGCGGGCGACGTAGTCGGCGGTGCGCTGCAGGCGGTACTGCTTCAGCGCCTCGAGGGCGTTGACGCGGGCGGTGCGCAGGAGCTCGGCGAGGGTGCCGCGCTTCGCGGTGCGCAGCCGCACGGCCGAGCCGCGGATGCGGCCGAGCACCTCGGCGAGCGCCTCGTGGTCGTCGGGGAGCGTCGGCACGATGACATCGCGGGCGGGCTGCTGCTCCTGCGTGCCGTAGACCTCCTGCAGCACCTGCTGCACGAGCGTGCCGGTGTCGACGTCGAGCTCCTTGTCGAGCACCCAGCCGCGCACGCCGCGCACGCGGCCGCGGCGCACGGTGAACAGCTGCACCGAGGCGGCGAGCTCGTCCTCGGCGAGGCCGTAGACGTCGGCGTCGGCCGAGGCGGGGAGCACGACCGCCGAGCGCTCGAGCACGGTCTCGAGGGCGGTGACGCGGTCGCGCAGACGGGCGGCGTCCTCGAAGCGGAGCTCGGCGGCGGCCTCGTGCATCTGCGCGGTGAGCTCGTCGGCGAGGCTGCGGTCGTAGGTCTCCATGAACTCGACGAAGCGGTCGACGAGCACACGGTGCTCCTCGATCGTCACCCGGCCCGAGCAGGGGCCGCCGCAGCGGCCGATCTGCCCCGCGAAGCAGGGGCGGCCGGAGGCCATCGCGCGCCGGTAGTCGGAGTCCTTGCAGGTGCGGATCGGCAGCACCTTGATCATCAGGTCGATCGCCTCGTTGACGGCCCACACCTTCGGGTAGGGGCCGAAGTAGCGGGCGCCGCGGATGCGCTTGTCGCGGGTGACCATCACCCGGGGCGCCTCGTCGGCGAGGGTGATCGCCATGAACGGGTACGACTTGTCGTCCTTGAGCCGCACGTTGAACGGCGGCGCGAGCTCCTGGATCAGCGTGTACTCGAGCTGCAGCGCCTCGATCTCGTTCGAGACGACGGTCCACTGCACGTCGGCGGCGGAGGTCACCATCCGGCGGGTGCGCTCGGGCAGCGTCTCGAGCGGCGCGAAGTAGTTCGACAGCCGCTGGCGCAGCGATTTCGCCTTGCCGACGTAGAGCACGCGGCCGTCGGCATCCAACCAGCGGTAGACGCCGGGGGCCGCCGGGATGTCGCCGCTGCGGGGGCGCCAGTCGACGAGCGCCACGGCGTCAGCGCTTCCGGCGGGCGGCGCTCGGCTCGGCCGCGAGGATCTCGGCGAGGTACTCGCCGGTCGCGCTGCCCTCGGTCGCGGCGACCTGCTCGGGGGTGCCCTCGGCGACGACGAGGCCGCCGCCCGAGCCGCCCTCGGGGCCGAGGTCGATGACCCAGTCGGCGCACTTGATCACGTCGAGGTTGTGCTCGATGACGATGACGCTGTTGCCCTTGTCGACGAGGCCGTCGAGCACGGTGAGGAGCTTGCGCACGTCCTCGAAGTGGAGGCCGGTGGTCGGCTCGTCGAGCACGTAGATCGTGCGGCCGTTCGAGCGGCGCTGCAGCTCGGTGGCGAGCTTCACGCGCTGCGCCTCGCCGCCCGAGAGGGTCGTCGCCGACTGGCCGAGGCGCACGTAGCCGAGGCCGACGTCGACGAGCGTCTTC
>JAAYAS010000323.1 GCA_012719255.1 Microbacteriaceae bacterium
GGCGACGAGGTCGCGCAGCTGCTCGGAGCCGTCGAGCCCGATGACCCGGTCGGCGAAGCCGGCGAAGCCCTCGGCGGCGCCGGCGTCGGCGGCCGCGAGCATGATGCCCTCGACCCGCATCGTCATCTCCTGCAACGAGGCGAAGCCGGCGAGGGCGTCCATCCGCTCGCTGAGGGCGATGAGCACCTCGGGCTTGTGGAACGGGTCGCGGTAGTTGCGGTGCGGGGCGTCGATGGGGATGCCCGCGGCCTGCTCGGCGGCGAAGCCCGCGCGGGCGCGCTCGAGCGTCGGGTGCACCTGCAGCGAGAGCGGGGCGCCGGCCGAGAGCACCTTGAGGAGGAACGGCAGCCGCGGGCACGACTCGATCGAGTCGGCGTCGGCGGGCCCGGCGGCGTGCGCGCCGAGCGCCCCGCGCGGGTCGGCGCAGAGCCACTCGGCGAGGTCGACGGCGCCGCCGGCGGTCTCGGGGTCGAGGATGCGGCTCGGCGAGCCGTGGTGGGCGCCGAGCCAGAGCTCGGCCTGCACCGGCGGGGCGTCGTCGCGGTACTCGGGGTCGACGACGGCCCCGTCGGGGCCGAGGGCGCGGGTGATCTCGCCTCGCGCTCCCCACGCGTACCGCAGCGGCGTGTTCCCGAGTCGCACAAACATCGGGTCGAGCCTACCGCCTGGGGCTTGCGCACCATCCACAACGAATGCCGCTCGGGTGCGGGATCCTCCTATGGTCGGAGGCCGTTGCGCGCGACGTGGCGCGCCGAGAATGGAGCATCGACATGACCGCCGAGTTCGCCCCGCTGGCCGCCGACTTCACCGGCTTCGCCGCCGACCTGCCCGCGCAGGAGCGCGAGTTCCTCGCATCCCTGCGCGCCCGCGTCGAGCGCGATCTCGCGCCGGTGGTCGACGAGCACTGGGAGGCGGCGACGTTCCCCGAGGCGCTGCCACGGGTGCTCGCCGAGGCGAACGCCTGCGGGCTCGCGTTCGAGGAGAGCCGGCCGTTCGAGAACTCGGCGCTGATGCGCGGCTGGACGATGCTCGAGCTCGCCCGCGTCGACGCCTCGGTGGCGACCTACGTCGGCGTGCAGTCGGGGCTCGCGATGGGGTCGATCGGCCTGTGCGGCTCGGCTGAGCAGCGCGAGCGCTGGCTGCCGGCGCTCGCGAGCGGCGAGCTCATCGGCTCGTTCGGCCTCACCGAGCCGCTGTCGGGGTCGGACTCGGCCCGCGGGCTGCGCACGACCGCCCGCCGCGAAGGCGACGAGTGGGTGCTGGACGGCGAGAAGCGGTGGATCGGCAACGCGACCCTCGGCGACCTCACGGTGATCTGGGCGGTCGACGAGGCCGACGGCGAGGTGAAGGGCTTCGTCGTGCCGAACGACTCCCCCGGCTTCACCGCGACGAAGATCGAGCGCAAGATGTCGCTGCGCATCGTGCAGAACGCCGACATCCGGATGGAGGGCGTGCGCGTCCCCGCCGATCACAAGCTCGAGCACGCGAACTCGTTCCGCGACACCGCCCGGGTGCTGCGCGAGACCCGCGCCGAGGTCGCGTGGATCGCCGCGGGCATCGCCGCCGGGGCCTACGAGGCGGCGCTGAGGTACACCACCGAGCGCGAGCAGTTCGGCGCTCCCATCGCCCGCCGCCAACTCGTGCAGGACCACCTCGTTGCCGCCCTCGGCAACGTCACCGCCGCGATCGCGCTGTGCACCCGGGTGTCGACGCTGCTCGACGAGGGCCGGCAGACCGATGCGCACTCGGCGCTCGCGAAGGCGACGGTCACCCGCCTGATGCGAGAGGCGGTCGCCCGCTGCCGCGAGGCGTGCGGCGGCAACGGCATCGTGCTCGACTACGGCGTCGGCCGCTTCTTCGCCGA
>JAAYAS010000324.1 GCA_012719255.1 Microbacteriaceae bacterium
AGGATGCGGTCGACGAGGATTCTGCGCCCGTTCGGAGTCAGGCGCGCGTTACGGTGGGACAAGAGAAGGCCTCCTGGGAGCTTGGCGTTAGACACCACAGATCCTGGAGGCCTTCTCCTGTCAGTCGAGTGTCACCAACCTGGCGACCGGGTACACCTAGGCGTCGCGGGTGCCGACCGTCGGCACGCCGTCGGCGCCGACGCCGCCGGGCACGAGCTTCGCGTTCTCGGTGGTCGCCACCTTGCGCGAGATCACCCCGTGCATCGACTGGTGCACCACCGGCGTGCCGTCCTCGTCGCGCACATCCACCTTGCAGATCACGTACCGGCCGTACCGGTGCACGACCTGCGCCTCGGCGGTGAGGAACGCGCCCTTCGCCGGCGCCGTGTACGTCGTCGACGCGTGATGCGTCACCATCGGCCTGCCCGACGCCGTGCCGCTGAACGCGAACGCGGTGTCGCCGAGCAGGTACGGGAACCCGCCGTGCACGATGCCGAAGCCGTTGCGCATCTCGTCGCGCACCGGCATCCGCGCGAGCACGCGATCCTCCTCAACCTCGACGAACTCGATGCCGAGCCACTGCACCGTGATGTCGTGCGCGACCTGGTGCTCGACCCGCTCGCGGGGCGTGCGGGCGTCGGGCTGCTCGCCCATCACTTCATCATCTCGTAGATGCGCTTGCAGTCGGGGCAGATCGGGAAGCGGTCGGGGTTCGCGTTCGGCAGCCACTTCTTGCCGCAGAGCGCCTTGACGGGCTTGCCGGTGACCGCCGACTCGACGATCTTCTCCTTGCGCACGTAGTGCGCGAACTTGTCGTGGTCGCCGTCGTCGGTGCGCTCGTCCTCGAGCAGCTCCTCGAGCTCGCGGTCGAGCACGTCGGTGCCGCCCGCGGGCGCGCCGCCGCCGGGTTCCATGGTCTGCGCGAAGAACGGAGTCATGCCCGTCAGTCTAAGCGGGCCGGCGGCCCCGGCGCGCTACTGCGTCTGCGCGAACTGCAGGATGCGCGTGCCGCGCCGCTCGAAGATCCGACCGCCGAGCGCCACGCCGATCGCGATGGCGAGCGCGCCGACCGCGACGGCGCCGCCGGCGGCCGCGCCGATGCGCGACCACGAGTCGGTGCGCAGACCGTCGAGGGCGAGAAGGATCACCGGCAGGCAGAGCGCGATCTCGACGAGCCCGGCGACCGGATGCGCGACGACGGCGCCGCCCCAGGCCCGCACGGGCTGCGTGAGCGGCGGGTCGTCGGGCTGCGCGACTGGATAGGGCGCGGCGACCGACATGATCGCCGAGCCGCCGGCCGACACCCACAGCAGCGCAAGCGACACGATCACCGTCGCGGCGGCGTCGATCCAGGCGCCCGCGAACGCGCCCGACAGGGCGCCGCCGGCGATGATGAGCACGCTCCCCCACAGCAGCGCCGGCACGATGCGGCCGAGGCGGTCGGCGGTGCCGCGCATGCCGGCGGTGACGTGCAGCCACACCGCGGTCGAGTCGTAGGCGATGTCGTTGTGGAGCGACCAGCCGAGCAGGAAGCCGAACAGCGGCATCGGCAGCAGCACGAGCCACTCGCGCGGCACGCCGCCGATCGCGAGCGGCACGAGCAGCAGCAGCGGCAGCACGATCACCGACACGAGCACGACGGCGTAGCGGCCGTCGCGCAGCCAGGCGGTCGTGATCCGCCAGGCGATGACGCGGGTCGCCGAGCCGGTCGCGGTGCGGAGCACGCCGAGCCGGGTCGCGCCGCCGTCGGCGACGTGGCGCATCATGCGCCGGCCGTTGCGCGCCGCGATCGCGAGGGCGCCGAGCAGCAGCGCGAGCGCGCCGCCCGCGGCGAGCCCGGCGGCGAGCCAGGGCCGCTCGGCGTGCGCCGCGAGCAGGCCGTCGAGCGGCGGCACCCACACGAGCGCGTCGAGGAGACGCGCGTCGATGTCGGCGACGACCACGCGCCAGGGCAGGAACACGAGCGTGAACACGACCGGCGCGGCGACGATGAGCAGCAGGTAGCCGATGAGCGCGCGCACCTCGCGGCCGGCGCGGCGGGCGGCGAGCGCCCGGCCGACGGCGGTGCCGATGCGGTCGACCGCGATGAGCGAGGCGCCGAAGGCGGCGCCGCCGATGAGCGCCGGGCCGTCGGCGCCCGCGGCCGTCGACCCCGAGACGAGGCCGGCGCCGAGCCCCGCGAGCCACCACACGAGCGCGCGCGGCGCGACGAGCGCGGCGAGCAGCGCGTCGACGGCCGCGCCGCCGGGCCGCCGGCCGGCGGCGACGATCGCCCGTGCGTCGATCGCATCGCCCGGATGCCCGAGCTCGCCGATGAGGAACGCGGCGACGAGCGCGCAGACGCCGACGATCGCGAGGCCGACCTGCGAGCTGTGCCCGCCGTCGGCGGCGATCGCCGCCTGGCCGACGACGAACGCGGCGACGACGACCGATGCACCGAGCCCCGCGGCGACGGCGAGGCCGACCTGCGCGTCGCGGCGGAACGACTGCGCGAACGAGCGCCAGACGACGCCGACGAGTGCCGCGCTCATCCGAACGAGATCTCCAGCCAGTCGAGGCCGGCGGTCGGCGCGGGCCCGCTGACGATGTGGCGGAAGCGCTCCTCGAGGGTGATGCCGTCGCGCACCTCGTCGACGGTGCCCTCGGCGATCACCTCGCCCTTGACGATGACGGCGACGTGGTCGCAGACGCGCTGCACGAGGTCCATCGAGTGGCTCGAGAGCACGACCGTGCCGCCGCGGTCTGCGTAGTCGAGCAGCACGTCGATGAGGACGCCCGCCGACACCGGGTCGATGGTCTCGAAGGGCTCGTCGAGGATGAGCACCTCGGGCGCGTGGATGAGGGTGGAGGCGAGCGCGAGCTTCTTGCGCATGCCGGCCGAGTAGTCGACGACGAGCCGGTTCGCGCTCGTGCGCAGCTCGAAGGTGTCGAGGAGCGCCTCGGTGCGGTCGAGCGCCTGGTCGCGCTTGAGGCCGCGGAGCGTGCCGACGTAGGCGAGGTACTGGGCGCCGGTGAGCTGGTCGAACATCCGCAGCCGATCGGGCAGCACGCCGATGCGGCGGTGGGCGACGCGCGGCTGCTTCCAGACGTCGACGTCGCCGACGTGCACCGAGCCGCGGGTCGGCGGCAGGAGGCCCGACATCATCATCAGCGTGGTGGTCTTGCCGGCGCCGTTCGGGCCGACGATGCCGGAGAACGAGCCCTGGCGCACCGAGTACGAGACGTCGTCGACGGCGAGATGACCGCCGAAGCGCTTCGTGAGCCCGTCGACGCGCAGCGCCACCTCGCCGAGATCGCGCTCGCCCGCCTCGACCTGCCGGGCGACCGGCGTCATCGTGGCGAGGCCCTCGGCGGTCTTCTGCCCGAGGCCGACATCGCGCGGCGCGGCCTGCGAGGATGCGTCCTCGGCCGGGTCGCCGTCCTCGGCCGCGTCGGGGCTCTCGTCGCTCTCGACGTCGTCGGCGGTGATCGTCGCGACCATCGGGTACTCGCCGGCGCGCTCGCCCGGCCGCTCGCCCGCGTCGTCGCCGGTCCGCTCGTGGGTCACCGCGTCGTCGGTCGCCGCCGGAGCGGGCTCGGCGCCGTCGTCGCGGGGCCGCTCCGCCTCGTCGTGGTGGTCGACCGGCTCGCGGTCGTGCTCTTGCTGTGACACCCGACCCACCGTAGCAACCGCGGAGGCCGTTCAGCCGTCGGAATCGGCGAGCGGCACGGCACGATACCTCCGCAGTCGTACGGCCGGGTTCTCGGTGCGCACCCGCTCGACCTCGGCCGCATCGAGCCAGCCGACCGCGACGCCCTCCGGCGCGCCGACCGCGGCGATGTCGACGCCCCGCGGATCGACGATCGCCGAGCGGCCGACGGCGACCGGCGGCGACTGGTCGGCGGCGACGACGTAGGCCGAGTTCTCGATCGCGCGGGCCCGCAGCAGGGTCGACCAGTGGTGCTCCTTGAGCGGCCCGCGCACCCACTCGGCGGGCACGACGAGCACCGTGGCGCCCTCGTCGACGAGCCGTCGGCTCACCTCGGGGAAGCGCAGGTCGTAGCAGGTCTGCAGCCCGATGCGCAGCCCCTCGAGCTCGAACACCGGGGCCGGGTCGTCGAGCGGGCCGGCGGCGAGCCAGCGGCTCTCGCCCGCCCCGAACGCGTCGTAGAGGTGGAGCTTGCGCGAGCGCGCGAGCAGCGCGCCGTCGGGGCCGATCGCGACGAGCGCGTTGTAGGGGCGCCCGCCGTCGTCGGCGCGCTCGAGCAGCCCGGCGATCAGCGTGGTGCCGGTCTCCGCGGCGATGCCGCGCAGGCCGTCGACGAACGGCCCGTCGAGCGGTTCGGCGGCCCCGGCCAACCACGGCCCGAGCTCGGCCTCGAACGCCGCCGAGTACTCGGGGGCGACGACGAGCCGGGCGCCGCGATCGGCGGCGAGCCGGGCATCGGCGGCGAGCCGCGCGAGGTTCGCCGCGCGGTCGGGCGAGGGCGCGAACTGGAGGACGGCGGTTCCGAGAGCAGCGGTCATGCCGACACCCTACAAACGGCCTCCGACACGGAGCCGCGCATCCTTGTCCGGGCCACCGGCACACGGTACCGTCAACCCGAGACCGCGTCGCACCAGGCGTCGCCGCTGAAGGGAGCCCCCAATGCCGAAGTTCGCTGTGATGCTGCGCTACGAGCTCGTCTCGGGCCTGGTGATCGACGCCGAGAACGCCGACGAGGCCGACCGCATCGCCACCGAGTTCGAGGCGGCCATCCACGATCGCGTCGAGGACGCCGAGGGCATCGGCGTCGAGGTCCGCATCTGGGGCGGCAACGGCACCATCGACGTCGAGGAGGTCGACGACGAGGAGGCCGCCGGCGAGCTGCTCGACGAGTGGCTCGACGAGATCGACTTCGGCGACGAGGACGACGACGACTACGACGAGGACGACGACGAGGACGAGGACGAGGACGACGACCTCGAGGACGACGACGAGGACGACCGCCGCTGATCCGGCCCGTCACGACCGCGGCCCCGCACCGAGCATCGGTGCGGGGCCGCGGTCGTGACGGGCGCGTGCCGCTACGAGAGCATCGCCTTGTCGTCGACGACGGCGCCCTTGATCGCCGCGAAGCGGCCGAGCAGTTCGTCGACGGTGGTGCGCCGCTTCGCCTCGCCCTCGACCTCGTAGATGATGCGGCCCTCGTGCATCATGATGAGCCGGTTGCCGAGCTCGATCGCCTGGTGCATGTTGTGGGTCACCA
>JAAYAS010000325.1 GCA_012719255.1 Microbacteriaceae bacterium
CTCGCTGCGACGAGCCGGGTCGCGGCGCCGTCGGGAGCTCGACGAGCGGCAACAGCGCGACCGCGATCGCGACGAGCGCACCGGCGGCGAGCACGAGACCGGGCGCGAGCGGGAGCCCCGGCGCCGGGGCCGACCAGCGCAGCAGCGCGAGCAGCAGGGCCGCAGTGGTCGTCGCGGCGACGAGGACGCCGCGGTCGACGGGATGCGGGCGGGCGGCGCCCCGCAGAGCGACGAGACCGAGCGGCACGAGCACCGCGAGCAGCGCGGCCGGTGCGCTCCACGCGTCGAAGCCGCGCGCGAGCTCGAGCGCGACGAGCACGAGCAGCGCCGCGACGACGAGCGCGATCGACAGCCCGACCGAGCGCCGACCCCGGGCGGCGGCGAGGCGCGCCGCGATGGTGCCGAGCCCGAGCAGCGCCGCGCCCGCCCAGCCCGCGGTGCCGAAGGGCACCGCGCCGAGGATGGCCGCGGCGGCGAGGAGGTGCACGAGCCCGACCGGTCCCCGGAGGGCGTCGGCGAGCGGGGTCGCGCGCCCGCGCAGCGCGATCGCGCCGGCGGCCGCGAGCACGGCGAGCGCGGCGAGGGCGATCGGCGTCCCGGGCACCGGCAACGCGACCGCGGCGATGACGAGTCCGACCGCGGCGGCGCCGCCGGCGAGAGCGCCGCGATGGCGGTGCGCCGCGGCATCGCCGAATCGGCGGTAGGCGAGGGCGGCGGCGATGCCGACGGCGAGCAGCAGCGCGCCGGTGAGGAGCAGGGCGCCGCTGCCCTCGCTCGTCGCGGGCGAATTCGCCCGCCCGAGCTGCCGCACCGCCCAGAGCCCGAGGAGCGGCAGCCCGAGGCCGACGGCGAACTGGGGGAGCACGGCGAGCAGCGCGGTGATCGCGCCGGCGGTGCCCGCGCCGCGCAGCAGCGGGCGGCCGCGCGCGAGGTCGGCGGCGGGGATCGCGAGGGCGGCGAGCGGCGCGAGCGCGACGCCGGGGATCTCGGGTGCGAGGAGCGCCTGGCCGCCGACGAGGACGGCGACCGTCCAGGCGCCGACCCCGAGCACCGCCGCCGAGCCGCGCAGCGCCGGCAGCGAGTGGAGCTCGTCGCGCCGCACGAGCACGGCGAGCTGCGCGGCGAGCCCGGCCACGAGCATCCCGGCGCCGATCGCCGTCGGCGCGAGCGGCTCGCCGAACGCGGCGCCGATCGCCGAGAGCAGACCCGCCGCCGCGACCGCCTGGCCGGCGCCGAGCATGAGGGCCGCCTCGAGGCGGTCGACGCGACCCTCGCGGCGGTGGAGCACGGGGGCGAGCGCGCTGCTCGCCACGGCGGTCGCGGCCGCGACGAGGAAGGTGCCGCGCAGCTCGAGCACGTCGCTGAGCAGGGCGCCGACGAGCGCCGCGACGCCGACCGGGAGCGCGACCGCGCTCGCGAGCAGCGGCGCGCGAAGCCGCGAGACGCGGCCCCACAGGTGCAGCAGCGCCCCGAGCACGAGCAGGGCGACGCCCCAGTAGGGGGCCGTCGGCGGCGCGGCGAGGCCGAAGAAGTCGAGCGCCCGGATCGCCCAGGCGTCGAGCCCGAGCAGCACGACGCCGAGCGCGCCGATGCCCTCGGCGGTCGACACGAGCCGGGTGCGGCGCAGCAGGCTCGCGCCGACGACGACCGCGGTGGTGACGCCGGCGACGATGATCGCCTTCGTGACGAGGTCGAACAGCACGAACGCGACGGTGAGGAACACCGCCGCGGCGATCGACAGGAAGGCGACGCCGGTGATGAGCAGCAGGCTCTGCGGCGTGAATCGGCGCCGCGGGGGCGTCGGGGGCGTCGGGGGCGCGGATGCGGCCGGTGGCGCGGCGGGAGGCGGGAGCGGGCCGCGGGGGCGGCACGGGGACGGCGGGATCGGCAGCGCGGGCATCGGCGGCGCCGGTGCGGCGAACGGCGTCGCGACGGGCGCCGCCGGGGCGCCGGCACCAGGAGCGTGCGGCGCGGGGGCC
>JAAYAS010000326.1 GCA_012719255.1 Microbacteriaceae bacterium
GCGTAGAGGCCGAAGATCTCGCCCTCGTGGCCCTCGGGCACGGCGCGGGCGAGATAGCTGCGCGAGGCGGTCTGCACGGGGCCGACGAAGGCGCAGAGCATGAGGCCGAGCACCCAGAAGGTGAGCTGGCCGTCGCCGGTGAACATCAGCACGGTGCCGGTGATGAGCAGGCCGATGAGCGAGCCGACGATGACGGTCTTCGGGCCGAGGCGGTCGTCGAGGTAGCCGGAGGCGACGGTGCCGAGGCCGGCGACGAGGTTCGCGGCGACGGCGAAGTAGATCACCTCGGTCGGCGAGAACCCGTACACCTGGGCGGCGAGCACGGCGCCCCACGAGAACACCGCCGAGAGGCCGTCGCGGAACACCGCGCTCGCGAGCAGGAACTGCAGCAGCGGCCGGTCGTGCCGCCACAGCTGCTTCACCGTGCGCCACAGCTCGCGGTACGACTGGAGGAACCCGACCCTCGGCACGTCGTCGCGCTTCGGCGACTCGGGCACGCGCCGCAGGATCGGGATGAGGAAGGCGAGGAACCACACCGCGGCGAGCAGCACCGTGAAGCGCACGTCGAGGGCGCCGCCCTCCTGCGTGTCGGGCACGCCGAGCACGCCGCCGCCGCCGAGGCCGAAGTCCTGGATGAACAGCACGAGCGCGATGAGCAGCAGCGCGATCGACGCGAGGTAGCCCATGCCCCAGCCGGTGCCGGAGACGCGGCCGACGTTCTTCTCGGTGGCGACCTGCGAGAGCATCGCGTTGTAGTTGACGCTCGCGAGGCTCGAGAGCACGATGCCGACCGCGAGGAGGATCGCGCCGAGCAGCAGGAACGACTGCTCGGGCGCGACGAAGAACATGCCGAGCATCACCGCGATGGTGATGAGCGAGAACACCGCGAGCATCCGCTTGCGCCGGCCCGAGCCGTCGGTGGTGCGGCCGAGCGCCGGGGCGAGCACGGCGACGACGACGGCCGCGATGGTGTCGAGGCCGCTGATCACCTGCTGCGAGCCGGCCTGCGCGCGGAGGTACTCGGGGTGCTCGTCGCCGAGCGCGACGATCGCCGGGTCGATGAAGTAGTCGCTCGCGAGGTAGGTCATGAACACGAACGTGACGATGATCGCCTGGAACGCAGAGTCGCCGACGTCGTAGAGCTGCCACGCGAAGGCGCGCCGCCTCTGCTCCTTCGGCGCGACGCGGGTGCCGTCCATGAGCTCGAGCTCGGCGGGGCGCGCGTCGTCGGGCCCGGTCGCCGGGATGCTGGGGTTGTCGGATGCGCTCACGCGCCGCATCCTAGGCCGGTTCGACCACCGGCGGGCGAACTCGGGGGTTCATCGGGGCCGCCCGGCGCGCGGATGGCTGCTGCAGGGGCCCGCGCGGGCGTGCTCGGGCCCTTCAGGAGCGATGGGCCCGAGCCGATGAATGCGTTCGCATGGCCTGTCCGCAGGCTTCTGCGGGTGGCCCCGCGGTCGGAGACTGGCCAACGCTCCTGAAGGGCCCGTCGTCCGTTGCGAGCAGCCCGCAGGGCGGCGCCAGGGGCGCGGTCAGTCGTCGTCGAAGTCGCCGGCGAGGGCCTTCGCGGCGAGGCGCTCGTCGCTCGCGACGCGCCACACCTCGCGGGCGGCGAGCAGGTTGAGGCCGATGATCACTGCGCCGAGCACGAGGTCGGGCCAGCCGGAGGCGGTGAGCGCGGTGACGAGGCCGAGCACGATGATGAGCGCGTTGACGATGACGTCGTTGCGCGCGGCGAGGAAGGCGGCCGTGGTCATCGAACCGCCCTCGTGCCGGAAGCGCGCGAGGATCAGCGCGCAGACGAGGTTCACCGCGGCAGCGCCGCCGGCGGTGACGATGAGCGACAGCGGATCGGGCGCCTCCGGGTCGAAGGCCTTCGCGATCGCCTGCGCGCCGGCGGCGATCGCGGGGGCGCAGATGATCACGGCCATCCACTTGCCGGCGATCGCGCGGCGGTGCAGCGACCATCCGAGCGCGAGGGCGATGAGGAGGTTGACCGCGGTGTCCTCGAGGAAGTCGACCGAGTCGGCGAGCAGCGCGACCGAGCCGATCGCGAGGGCGACCGCGATCTCGACGAAGAAGTAGGCGAGGTTGAGAGCGGCGACGAGCAGTACCGCGCGACGCAGCCGCCGCACGAGCGCGGGCTCGTGCTCGTGGGGACCGGGGGCGGGCGGCTGCGGCGGCTCGGTCGTCATGCGCGAATCGTACGGCTCGCCGGGGCCCTGCGGCGGGCTCAGGGCCTCGGCGGTCAGCGTTTTCGCAGTTGAGTCGGGCTCACTCAACTCTCAGGTTCGGGAACTTGACACGGAGCGACTCAAGGGTAATCTTGAGTCAGATCGACTCAGGGTGATCGCATCCTGAATCCCTGATCACGAACCACATCCCTGAACATCAAGGAGCAGCACATGTCCCGTGCCGTTGGAATCGACCTCGGTACCACGAACAGCGTCGTGTCCGTCCTCGAGGGTGGCGAGCCGAAGGTCATCGCCAACGCCGAGGGCCAGCGCACGACCCCCTCGGTCGTGGCGTTCGCGAAGGACGGCGAGATCCTCGTCGGCGAGACCGCGAAGCGCCAGGCCGTCACGAACGTCGACCGCACCATCGCCTCGGTCAAGCGCCACATGGGCACCGACTGGACGACCACCGTCGACGACAAGAAGTACACGCCGCAGGAGATCTCGGCGCGCACCCTCGGCAAGCTCAAGCGCGACGCCGAGACCTACCTCGGCGAGTCGGTCACCGACGCGGTGATCACCGTCCCCGCCTACTTCAACGACGCCGAGCGCCAGGCCACCAAGGAGGCCGGCGAGATCGCGGGCCTCAACGTGCTCCGCATCATCAACGAGCCCACCGCGGCGGCCCTCGCCTACGGCCTCGACAAGGGCAAGGAGGACGAGCTCATCCTCGTCTTCGACCTCGGCGGCGGCACCTTCGACGTCTCGCTCCTCGAGGTCGGCAAGGACGAGGACTTCTCGACGATCCAGGTCCGCGCGACCGCCGGTGACAACCGCCTCGGCGGCGACGACTGGGACCAGCGCCTCGTCGAGCACCTCATCAAGCGCTTCAAGGACACCACCGGCGTCGACGTCTCGGGCGACAAGATCGCGCTGCAGCGCCTCAAGGAGGCCGCGGAGCAGGCGAAGAAGGAGCTCTCCTCGCAGACGAGCACGACGATCCAGCTGCCGTACCTCTCGCTCACCGAGAACGGCCCCGCGAACCTCGACGAGACGGTGACGCGCGCGCAGTTCGAGCAGATGACCTCCGACCTCCTCGACCGCACGAAGCGGCCGTTCGAGGACGTCATCAAGGAGGCCGGCGTCAAGGTCGGCGACATCGCGCACGTCGTCCTCGTCGGCGGCTCGACCCGCATGCCCGCCGTCACGGAGCTCGTGAAGAAGCTCACGGGCGGGCAGGAGCCGAACAAGTCGGTCAACCCCGACGAGGTCGTCGCCGTCGGCGCCGCGCTCCAGGCCGGCGTCCTCAAGGGCGAGCGCAAGGACGTGCTGCTCATCGACGTGACCCCCCTCTCGCTCGGCATCGAGACGAAGGGCGGCATCATGACGAAGCTCATCGAGCGCAACACCGCCATCCCGACGAAGCGCTCCGAGACCTTCGCGACCGCCGACGACAACCAGCCGTCGGTCGCGATCCAGGTCTTCCAGGGCGAGCGCGA